>NZ_JAPCIV010000077.1:0-7301 GCF_027707585.1 Aeromonas sp. QDB39
TTGAGGAGGCGCATATTACGCTTCTCACTTCGAAAGTCAAGCGATTGTTTTCGCTTTTCTTTCGGCGCCCACTTCACAAGGAAGCTGGCTCATCAGGTTGGCGTGTTCCGCCGTGCTGGTAGGGGCGCATTATAGGGAGCCGCGCCGCGATGACAAGGGGAATTTTGCAAAAATGCGTTCGTTTGCTGAAAAAGCAGGCTGAAGCCTCTAAAACAAGGGCTTCAGCCTGCTTTCACGCCGCTTTTTTGCTCAATTCTTCGCTTTGCGCCTGGATATAGTTGACCCAGCTGGTCGCTCGCTGCTGCCAGTTATCCTGCTGCTGCAGTTCACGGGCCAGCTCCAGCGCCTGTGCATACTGCTCTTTATTGAGATGTGCCTGCACCAGCAGTGCCTTGGCGCGATTACCTTGCTCGCCTTTCACCGACTTGATAGCCGCGAGCTGGGTCATGGCCGCATCCGTTCTGCCTTGTTGCAACAGCAGCTCGGCGGCGCGCATGGCCGCCTTGGGTTGGGCATGCTCGCGGGCGAGCAGCTGCCAGCTGTCAACGGCCTTCGGCCACTCGCGCGCCCCTTCCCACAATTGAGCCAGCAGTTGCTGATTCTCGGCGCTCTGTTTCATCTGTCCCTTCGCCATGGCCGTTTCCAGCAGACGGGCACCGCGATAGGGCAGTCCCTGCCAGGCATAAAGACGGATCAGCTGGTTGCGGGTGGCGGCATCATCCATCAACTTCCTGTCGATGGCGGTTTGCAGCAGTGCCAGCGCCTGATCGCCGCGCTTGGCGGAGAGGTTGAGCGACACCGCCTGCTGCCACCACTTGCTCTCTGTCGGCTCGTGGCGGATCAGCTCTGCGGCCTGATCGGCCGCCACACCGTAGCGCTGCAATGCGGTGAGGGCCGAGAGGCGGATGATCGCAGCCTGCTTCTGCCAGCTCTTCTTCAACAGCTGTTCACTCTGGCTGGCCGCCTCACCGTACTGCTTGTTGTGGTAATAGAGGCCGGCCAGGCGCAGGCGCAAGGCATCGTCAGCCTTGATGGCCAATGCGGCCTTGTAGCTGGCGATGGCACCGGCCCAGTTGGATTGCTGGGCCTGGATGTCACCGCGCAGCCGCAACAGTTGCAGCTGTTGCTGCTCGGGCCACTCTTTATAGGCCAGCGCCTGTTCCACGTAGCGGCTGGCCTGCGCGGTCTGCTGCAGGTTGGCGGCCAGGGATGCCTGCAACTGAGCCAGCCAGGCACGCTCCGCCTCGCTATTTGGTTTGAGGCCGGATGCCTTGCTCTGGGCCTGTTGCCACTGGCCGGATTGATAGAGCTTCATCACGGGCTCCAGCTGGCGGGAGAAATGAGGGCTCACCTCCATCGCCAGACAGGCTTGGCTGACCAGGGCCAGCACACAGATCCAGATCCGCAACATAGTTATGACTCCAGTTTGAATTTGAGCGTGATGACTTGCACCAGCTTGTCGGTGGCGCCCGGTCTCGGCTGGTAGCGCCACTTGTTGATCGCCTGAATGGCTGCCCGCTCGAACTGACGCTTCGGCTTGGCCTCGACCACTTCCACATCCTGTACCCGGCCGTCGGCATCGACGCTGAAACGCAAGGTCACCGACCCTTCGATGCCGGCCTGCTGGGCCCGATAGGGATAGACAGGCTCGATCCGTTGCAGCGGCATCAACATGTCACCGGCGCCGATCCCGGCCCCCTGTTGCTGACCATGGAAGTTGCCGCTCGCGACCGGGCTAGGGCTGGTCGCAACGCCAGGGGCATAGACCTGCACCGCGCTGAGGCTGGAGACCAGATCCAGGCTCGGCTGCACCGAGGGCAGCGGGGCCGCCGCAGGCATAGGCAACGGCGTCGAGGCCAGCGCGGCAGGCGGCTCCGGCAAGGGTTCCGGCTCCTGGGGTACCGGGCGCTCGCGCACCTGTACCTCGGTCACCTCGCTCTGCATGTTGATGACGATGGATTTCTGCTCGGCGCTCGCCTTCTCCCCTCTGGGCGGCTCCACCAGGGTGGCCATGAACAGCAGGATCCCCAGACTGAGGGCAATCCCCAGTCCCAGGCTCATCAGCTTGTATTTCATTTCGGTGCCACCGCCACGGCGATGTTGGCGATGCCTGCCGCCTTGGCTTCATCCATCACCCGCACCACCTTGCCGTGGGGTACCCGCTCGTCGGCCTGGATCACCAGGCTGGCATCGGGCTGTTCCGCCAGCAGGCGGGCGACGCTGGCCTGCACCCGCTCCACGTCGATCTGCTTGCGGTCGAGGAAGATCTGCCCCTGGGCGCCGATCGCCAGCATGATGCTGGAGGACTTCTGCGCCTTGGCCTGACTGGCCTGGGGCCTGTGCACCTCGAGCCCGGCTTCGCGCACGAAGGAGGTGGTGACAATAAAGAAGATCAGCATGATGAACACGATATCCAGCATGGGGGTCATGTCGATCTGCACTTCGTCACGCTGGCGTTTGGATTGCCGTCTCATTGCATTACCTTCTCTTCTCGCAGGCCGTCCCGGGTCTTGGCCAGCGCACGCTTGGCCTGGCTCTCGAGCCGGCTGAGTAACAACACGCCGGAGAGCGCGACCACCATGCCAGCCATGGTGGGGATGGTGGCGCGGGAGATCCCGCCCGCCATGCTCTCCGGGTTAAAGCGGTTGGCCGCGGCCAACGCATCGAATACGCCTATCATGCCGGTCACGGTACCCAGCAACCCCAGCATGGGGCAGAGCACCACCAGGGTGCGGATGAAGATCAGATGACGATTGAGCTCAAGCTCGGCCTCGGCCAGCCAGCGCCCGCGGATCGCCCGAGCGTGCCAGCTGTGGCGCTCGCTACGGGCCTGCCAGCGGCCAAGCAGCTGGCGCTGCAGCGGGGCAAACCCCAGGTTGAGGTAGAGCAGCCGCTCGATCATCAGAATCCACATCAGCACCAGCAGAGCCAGAATGACCCAGAGCACCGGGCCGCCACGGCCCATGAAGCTCTGCAGCTGTTGCCAGATGTCGAGCATCATGCCGCCCGCTCCATCCCGTCACGGTTGCTTTCGGCCCGCTCGGCCAGAATGCCGGCCACCTGCTGCTCCAGCACGTTGGAGAGTTCGGTGAAGCGGGATTGCAGCAGGCTGTGGGCCAGGATCAGCGGAATGGCCGCCACCAGACCCTGTACCGTGGTGACCAGCGCCATGGAGATACCGCCTGCCATGATCTTGGGATCGCCGGTGCCGAACTGGGTGATGGCCTGGAAGGTGCCGATCATCCCGGTCACGGTGCCGAGCAGGCCCAGCATGGGGGCGATGGCCGCGATCACCTTGACCATGCCGATGCCGCGCTCCATGCGAGGGGTCTCCTGCAGAATCGCCTCGTCGAGACGCAGCTCGAGGGTCTCCATGCTCAGCTCGGGATGCTTGTCAGCTACCGTCAGCACCCGACCGAGGGCGTTGTCGGCATGATATTCACCGCTCTTGAGTTGGCGACGAACCCGACCCAGTTCGCGGGAGAGGCTCCACAGCCTCACTCCGGCGATCCCCAGGCCGATGGCGGCCAGCAGCACGATAATGGCGCCAACCTGGCCGCCCTGCTGGACTTGCTGCCAGAAGGTGGGGGCTTGCGCCAACATCTCCAGCAGGGTGCCGTGGGAGGGGTCCAGCGGCAGCGCTTCCCCCTCCTGCCCCTGATAGGCGGCCGTGGCGGAGAGCACGCTGCCGGGCAGACCCAGCACCGGGCTCAGGCCTTCGGCAGTGGGTTGCAGGAAGCCTGCGCTCCCCAGCAGGGCGAAGCTGCCGACACGGGTCAGCGGCTGCTCGCTGGCAGCCCCCTGGGCATCGAGCACCTTGCCGTCGAACTGGGCAACCCGGCCCGATTCACGGATCTCTTGCAGCAGGGTGGCGGGCAACAGGGCGAGGGCGGCGCGATCCGGCACCTGCTTCTCCTGCGCCATGGCCTTGAGCGGGGCGAGGCGATCTGGGTACTGGCCCTCGACGGCGGATTCGCTCAGCAGCTTGACCGCATCGCTGGCCCCCTGACGGGTCACCGCGAAGATCTCGTTCATGTCGCCGGAGGCCTGCTCCCACTGGGCATTGAGCTCCACCAGCTGCTTCTCGTTGCCGGCAAACTCGGCCGCCAGATGTTTGCTAAGGCTCTGGGCCGCTGCCAGTTTGGCACGGGCACTGTTCAGCTCCTTGGAAACGGATGCCAGATCCTGCTGGGCCTGCTGCTCACGAGCCTGCTCCTGCTGCTGCCAGGCTTCATCGGCAACGGCAGTGGTGGTGCCCAGAGAGAGGGCGATGGCGAGGGGGAACCACTTCATGGTGATGCTCATGATTGGGCCTCCTGACCACGGCTGACGGAAAGGGGGACATTCAACAACTGGGGAACCTTCTTGTCGGCAGCCATCTCCAGCGCCTCGGCGATGGGAGAGAGCCACTGGCTGTCGAGAGCCTGCCATTGCTTGCTCTGCGCAGACCAGCGCCACGCCTGGGAGCGATCGGCGGTCATCGCCAGCAGGGAGACCCGGCCCACCGCCAGCACGTCGACTCGGCGCGATGCGCCGTCCAGCTCCAGCTCGGCAGAGTAGCTATCCAACCGGCTGCCATATTCGGCTTCGATCTGGTAGGCCTGCAGCAGCTGGCGGAACTTCTCCGCCTCGCTCACATCGGCGCGGGCCAGGGTGGCCTTCAACTGTTCAACCCGCGCCAGGCGATCTTCCTTGCGCAGCGGCATGTCGTTTTGCACCAGCAGCTCCAGATCGGCCTGCATCTGCAGCATCAGCGGGATCAGGCCCTGCCGGGTCTCCTGTACCGCCTCCAGCTGCTGACTCAGTTTGCCCAGCTCATTTTGCTGATCGGCCACCAGAGACTGCATGTAGCGGTTGTAGGCTTCCAGATCACGCAGTTGCAGCTGGGCATTTTGCAGCTCCAGCCGGGCGGCAACGGCCGCATCGGCGGCTTTTTCCACGCGCTGCTGGGAAGCTTTCCCGGCGGCGATGCTGTTTTTCAGTGCCGGTGCGACCAGCTCGTCGGCGCCAGCAGCGAAGTGGACTGACAGTGGCAACAAGGCCAAACCCCAAAACTTATTCATGATATAAATCTTAACAATGATAACTATTCTCATTGTCTCAAAGAGTGGGGGCAGTGGCAATCAGATGATTTTGTTGGCCTTCGGCCGAAAAAACAGGATAATTTTTAAGCAAGCACGGGAGTCACTGGCGTTGGTTCTCACCACACCAAATTAATAAATAAAAAATATCTTTTCGATCAATGTGATAGAGATCGAAAAAGGAGAAGTTCATGTTCAACGATGCGATCTGGGAACACATCGATCGGTTCACCAAGGCCAAGAAGACCAGCGACATCCAGCAGCAGCTGGAGCGCTTCAGTCATCAGATGGGCTTTGATTACTTCCGTTTGCTGATTATTTTCCCCATCAGCATGCAGAAATCCCATGTGGCGTTGTTCAACAACTGCCCCACCAGCTGGTTTGATGCCTATTCGGAGCGGCACTACCTGACCCAGGACCCGGTCGTCTTCCTGGGGCTGAAGCAGACCCAGCCCATCTTCTGGAACAAGCTCGACTGCGACTCTCCGTGGCTGCCCAGCGCCAGCCGGGAGGTGATGAACCTGGCCGCCGACTTCGGGGTGAGAAACGGCGTCTCCTTCCCGCTGCACACGCCGCAGGGGGAACACGGCATCCTCTCCTTCATCAGCAAGGAGAAGTCCAATTCCGATCTGATGTTTGAAAACGTTCCCTTGCTGTCGTTCTGCGCCAGCTACATCTTCAACTCGGCACTTCAGCTGATAAAGAGCAGGCCGGATCTGATGAAGTACCTGACCGAGCTGTCGGATCGGGAGAAGGAGTGCCTGTTCTGGGCCAGCGAGGGCAAGACCTCCTGGGAGATCGCCACCATCCTCGGCATCAGCGAGCGGACCGTGAACTTCCACCTCAATCAGGTCACCAACAAGACCGACTCGAAAAACCGCAACCAGGCGATCGCCAAGAGCATCTCCAGCGGCATCATAGTGCCCTCGCTGGACGACGTGACCATCACCAACCTGCGGCTGTCATAACGGCCACCGAGCCAGACAAACAAAAAGAGCCGCAATGCGGCTCTTTTGTGGGCGGACAAAATAGTTGGGAACTGGGAGGGGTGGAAATGGAGTTTTTAAGGATTATTTAGGGAAGAGTGACAAAATAGATGGGAACTGGGTGTAGCGTCGTAAGCTAATACGAAAATTAAAAATGACAAAATAGTTTGGAACTAGATTTCACTTATCTGGTTAACTAATCTAGCTAACCTGCCGCTCAGCTTAGTACGATCCTATATCCAACTGATCATAATCCTTTCATCAGTATCCCAAATTAAATCCCCCTCCTAGACTGCCTCACCAACACTTTACAGTGATCCCGTATTTCCGGACAGGTGATTGATTTTTTTCGCTTGTACAGGTGTTAAGCCACAGTTATCTTGATGTGGACATTATGCATTGTAATAGCCCATTAACATGCGCTAAGAGCATAAATTAATATACAGTAACAAGCATTACGAGGTGCTAATGTTTGGAAAGCAGCCTCTTCCAACTACAATAATAAGTTAACTATCCTCCACCCACAAATAATTACAAATGACCCCTTTCCGCTATAACTCCGATCTCACCAGCGGCTCGCTACAAACCCGAGAGTGTCGCATTATTACTGGCTTGTTACTCCAAGAGCTTGATGAAGCTGCCTGGGATAAAGCCATGTATAAGGAAAATGTGCTTCAGAAACGCACGCAATCTACGGTAAGACGTATTTCTTCAGCGCTTAGAAAACGCCTAGAACACCTAAGCTCTGACTTTTGGGCTTTTGCGTTTTTATGTTAGGCATTGTCTGGCAACTGGAGGAAGTGTAATGACCATGAATGGTCACTGTGATTGACAGTATCTTGCTTAAACTTATCTGAACAATGGTAGAACTGGCTCATATTTATCCCCTCTATGATTGTTTATCTTTTTCACCATAAAAAGTATCAGGGGCTACTCAGGGCTACATAAAGATATTTATCTACTTTTACTGATTGATAAGTAGCATCAGTCCATCCGCAGGACTGGTGGTGCCGGCAAAATGCTGACCCAACACATGCGTATAGATTTGCGTGGTCTTAACATCGTTATGCCCTAAGAGTTCTTGCACAGTGCGAATATCACGCCCCGCTTGTAATAGATGCGTAGCAAACGAGTGACGAAATGTATGACAAGTGACACGGTAATCCCCCCGAAAAACCAGGGTGCTCATAAGTAGAATTTTCCCGTACCTTGAACGCAGGAGGTTCTACATGAA
>NZ_JAPCIV010000078.1:0-7230 GCF_027707585.1 Aeromonas sp. QDB39
AGAAGCGTACCAGAACCGGCAGTTGGCCTCTTCTCTCCTATGCACCATGGGTGTTGCAGTTATTATCTGAATTCGCGTGACGTGCGCGAAATTTGGAACTATCCCTGTAGTCACGGATTTACCTGTGGGGACAATCGAGCCAGGCAGCATTAATATGGTATTGCCTGACGTTGTGATCGATAGAAATGTGTTAAATGCATGGGCGGAAAAAAATATCCTAGCTATGTCTTTCAGTGGGTCATCACCATTTATTCGCGTGCCTGTCCCTCTGAGTTCCTATTGGAGTTCACATCACACCAGTTTCAAGGCGCTTGATGACAAAGTTTTTGAGATATTTTCAAAGCTTTCACTAATTTCGGCTTTGAAAGCTAGCTATGAACCCATTGAAACTAATGGAGTATGGGCAAGCAGAAAGGCCAGTCTGACCATCGCGAAAGCAAATCCTTGGTTCATTAACGAGCTTGGTAATGCCCTGAAAGGAATGCCAATTAAGTTAGAATCAGCGACATTTAGCATTAGCAAGGAAGGGGAATGCACCCTAAATAATGCGGTAATTCAGTTTGGAGGTGGCGCACAATGAACGAACAAAATAAAAAAATTAGCACTAAAAAATTGGTGACCTATTTAGGGCTGCTTTCTGTAGCATGTGCAAGTGCGGTTTATTTATATCAGGCTCAAGAAAATAGACAGGCTAAACGAAATGAGCGACTTAATGCGCTTATCGCACAGTCAGAGCAGCGTTCCCAGGCATCAACTCCGGTTGATTCAGGGAGCAATGTCTCAAGCCAAAACGTGATTGAACCCCCGTCAGCAGTAAGGCTGCCGAATTTACCGGAAAACATCCAGGAGCTGATGCGCCTCGGTGAAAGAAGGGCTAAGGCTGAGGCTTTACTGGCAACAAGCACGGTGGAAGAGTTGGTTGAGAGTAACGCCGCCAAGAAAAAAATTGCATCCGAGAAGCCTGCCAAAAGCTCCCCCCCTCCTGGGGCCTTCTTGCTACAGGACGAATTGCCTGTAGGCGCAACCGTGTCACCAAGTGCTCCAATGCCTGTTGGAACGGGGATCGCATTTAATGAGCCCAAGGTGATGGATTCCCCCGGTAGCAAACTTGACAGACTCACTCTGCGATATGCGGCCCGCGTAGATGGGATATTGACCGCGTATGTATCAATTGGTGAGTCTGGAAGAATGACCCCTGCTCAGATAGGTAAGACAATCGACGGGATCAAGATTACTTCCCTGAATGACAGGCAGTTATGTGCAAGCCAAGGAAAATTGGCTCGCTGCATTAATATGGCCTATTGACGGTTGGGGTATTTATATGAATATGGCAATTAAAAGCACAGTGTCTTTAATTGATGATGATGAAATCCTAGCTCTTTGCCGGGAGGACAAAAGTTGCTTTGTTGATGAGAACTGGGTCGTTTACACCTCAGATCCAAAGAGCGACAACTTAAATACAATAATTGCTAAGGTTAAGGTTCTGCTGCATGGCAAGGAACCTAAGATTAATCTGGCCGACAGCGAAGTAGTATTGAATGCCTTACAGGTTGGCTCAACTCTAAGTGTCGAGTCCACCCACCAGAGCACTAAGCACGCCACTGATGTTGCACCAACCCAAGTTGAAGACCGCTTGATGGGATTGCTGGCTAGATGCATCAAAATGGGTGGCTCTGATATACACATTTTAGTGAAAGGACAGAAAACACTAATAAAGTGCCGTATTGATGGGCGCCTAGTTGACATATCTGCGCCACAGACAAAGGAATATGGTGCAGAACTGACGGCTTATGTGTTCAATGGTCACAGTGGCTCAGAGGAAAGCTATTCAGCATTAATCCCAAATGCAGGAAGCTTTAGCAAGATCATAGCTGTGAATAATGTTCAGAAGGCATGGGACTGGCGGACATCAATGCTACCAGTTAGCAGCAGTAGCGATGACAAAGATTGTACCAAAACCGTACTGAGATTGTTGACTCCCATTCGAGATGATATTCCTTCGTTCGCAGATATGGGGATGGATGATGATCATGTCAAAATCATCGAGCTTGCATTTAAACAGCCTCAAGGGGCCATTCTATTTTCTGGGCCTACCGGTTCAGGTAAAACCACTGTTGCTATGGCTGGATTATCAACAATTGAGGATGGCCGAAACATTAATACCCTTGAAGACCCTCCCGAATGGACTCTTGACGGGGTATCTCAAACGCGAATCGATTATGGTCTTACGAAGAAAGGTAAAGAACGAGACTTTGCGTATTACGGGAAGGTTATGCTCAGGCAAGATCCTGATGTGATTTACTTTGGCGAGGTGCGTGACCAGAAAAGTGCTGCGGAATTTACTCACCTTTCTGAATCCGGGCACTTGTTAATCGGAACAACACATACGTCAAGTGCGACCGGTATTGCAACAAAACTGGTAGAGCACTTACGTGTTCCATCAGTTATTGCAAGTAGCCCTGATGTATTTTCAGTTTTCTCGCATCAGCGGTTAATAAGAGTTCTTTGCCCGCATTGCTCAATACCACATGAAAAGGCAACTGAGGAGCAGCAGACCACCTTACGCAAAGCACTAGGCGATGACCTGGGCCACGCTAGAGTGAAAAATAGCAGTGGCTGCGGCAAATGTGTCTCAGGTGAAAAGGGAAGAACATTGGTAATGGAGGTCATTGTATTAACTGATGATGACCGCCAATTTATAGCTAAAGGTGATGCGTTGGCATGGAAGATTCATTTAATACAAAACGGGTGGAAAAACATCCGGCACTATGCTCTTAAGAAAGTAAGGGATGGTATTTGCGATATTCATTCTGCTGCCGAGCAAGTTAAGGAGCTGCTGTGAATTTTGACACTATTTCAAAGAAGTGGCTCCAGTTGGTTTTTTTTAAAACCAACCAAATTGAATTCCTCGAGGATTTTAGGGAGCTAATAAACTCTGGCATTGATGAAAAGGATATATGCATCAACTTGGTTGAGTTCGGTTCTGCATCAGCCAAGGCGCTCGCAGGTGACATGCTGATGGCTATCAGAAATGGTCGGCCGGTTACATCTGGAATGCAAGGGTGGTTCTCTCCAATAATAATATCTACAATTTCAGCCGGTCAAGAAACCGGTGACATAGACATGGGGCTTGATGTTGGAATCAACACCATCAGAGATGCATCTGGATTAACTTTAGATATTTTAAATGCAGTAAAGTATCCAGCATTAATGATTGTCGGGCTGTTGATAGTGGCGGGTGGTCCGTCCTATGAATATATGCTGGACATGCAAAATAGACTACCGCTCTACAAATGGGGTGGTATATCACAAGTGGCATGGGGCCTTGCTGAATTCAGTCACAACTGGATGTTCTCGATGTTATGTATGAGCATCACAGGCCTCATAGGATTGATGTGGATGTTACCTAATGTTTCTAACAGAGAGTCACTTGATAACTCCATTGTATTTAAGCAGTATAGGGATCTGAATGCGATAGCTGTATTAGCTAGCGTGTCCAGTCTTATGAGGGCCGGGGTCGGCATTAATGATTGCTTGAGCATTATTGGGCATGGCTCAAGTCGTTGGCTGCGAGCAAAAATTCAGAAGATAAAGTTGAAGATTGCATCAGGGAAGAAAAACTATGGTGATGTTTTTGATGTGGGATTGCTTGGTCAAGCTGAAATTCAAAGGATTAAGATTTTAAGTAATAGTGAAGACATTCCATCGGTGCTAATGCAAAGCTCGATGAGACAGCGAAGGAGGCTTAAAAAACAGATTATTAGTTTGGGAAAGTTGGCAAACTTGCTGACTATGATGGCTGCAGGTTGCGGTATGGCTGTATTGGCCGGTGGTATATATCTCGTAGTGGCGCAGTCCGCTAGAGTTACTTATTAATATATAAGGGTTGAATGATGAACTACGTAAGTCAGAACAATAAAAAAATGGTTTCAAAAAAACAAGGCGGCTTCACATTGATCGAGTTTTCCATTGTGGTAGCTATTGCGGCCGTCCTCTTGGTGGTCGTTCTTCAAGTTGCTGAAGGTGTCAAATATCAAACTAAGCAAGAGTCTCTCATAAAGCAGATGCAGCAAATTACAACAGCAACGGAGCGTTGGAAAAAAGGAAGACCGAATAAAAACGGTGTGAGCATGAGCGTCCTATGTGCGACTGGCTCTAAACTGCTTGATGCCAGCGTCTGTGGTACAGCCAAAGATGGTAAGGCGGCAAATGCTTTTGGTGGTGATATCACGGTTGTAGCTAATACCACTAACCCCAGTCTGGTTGATATCACTATGGCGGGCCTGCCGGCAGATTACATTACCGATCTTGCAGACACCTTGGCCCCTATGACTACTGGGCGTTGTCAGACGGCTACAGGCTGCACAACCATTACCGTCACTGGTAGTAGTGTTAAGGGAACGATGTAAATTATCTTTGCTATGGAGGTGGCATTGCCGCCTCCATGTTTTTTGAACATGACAGGTCAATTTATGAAAAAATATAGTGGTTTCACGTTGATTGAGTTTTCGGTGGCTATAGCTGTTTTTGTCACTATCTCATTTGGCGTGGCTGCTATTAGGTATAACGCTGACATCGTTGAGCAATCTATAAAGGTTCATGGTATTGCCTCTGATGTGAATTCGGGAATTAACACTACCCTGCGACTTAAGGTGTCAAGTGGTTGCCTGACTAGCATTAGCATTTCCCATACTGATTTAATTACAACAGGTGTGCCACAAACGTCTGTATATCCTGCGCCATGGGTGACAAGTTTCGCTTTTGGATATCGTGGGGGTGAACCTGTTTCTGTTATCGTTTCAATAGATGTAAGAAATGCTGCTCTTGCCGGTGAGCTATATACTGACTCAGGTGCTGACTATATTTCAGCTAGCACATTATCATATCAGTTTCCTATTAAGTCTCCGAGACTATCTTCGTTTGGAGAGATGTATAGGAGTTCAACAAATTGCTGGGCACATGGCATTGGAGATAAATAATGCGTAGGAGCCAGAGTGGATTTACGCTCATTGAACTTTCAATAGTTCTTCCAGTTTTAATTTTTGTCGGCATGATCATTTTCAATGAGCTGAGACAACAAAGAATTGAATCTGCTGCTGTGCAGCAAGGCAATCGCATTACTGAGCTGTTTTCAAAAGCGGCTGAAAGGTATCAGGTCTTGGCAAAAAGTAATAACACTGTCACGCCGACCAACTTTCCATCCTCTATCCAGGTACTAATTAATGAAGGGTACATTAGGAACTGTACTGCAAGTGACGCGAGTGCGGGTAACTGCCGGCCAATGACAGAGACTCTTTGGGGGGATGCTATATCTGTTAGAACTTATGGGGTTGCTGGGAATCCAACAATTCCACGGTTCGAATTGACCATTCCACTCGCAAAGGTCCCAGCTGACCACCGAAATGATGTTGCCGCTGGATTACTGTCATCTCTGCCTTTTGCTACAGTATCTGGCACAAATATTGTTGCCGAAATTGGTCGGCCAGGCACCGAAGTTTCTCACGATAACTTTTATATGCTGGATGGATCAAGGGCGCTAAAAGGGGACATGAATGCAGCTGGTTATGCTATCGAGAACGTAAAGGATCTTTCAATCACAGGTCTAACAAACCGTACCGTACTTTCCGGGCTGGCATGGGGGAATGTTCAACAAAACAACCAAGTTGTTTCACTTGTCTCTTGTCCAGCAAATCGTGGAACTCGAAAAGTAAATGTGATCCCTCTGTCATATAGCAAAAACGGTTTCCCGTTTAACAACATGGGGGCTGTGGAAGGGCGGTTTGATGGGACCAGGGCATATGTCCGAATATGGGAGACTGACCAGAATGGAACTCAGGCATGGTTTATTCCTGCTCCTGCAAATGCATCCGTCTTGGTCCAACAACAATGCAGCAAATAACTGGCTATAAATACACCAATAAAGGAGATCTGAATGAAGCTTCGTAACGATAATGACCCTTCTCGCTACACAAGCAACATGTTAACAGTAGCGTTGCTGGCTTGTTACGGTGGGGCCGTGACAGCAAGCGTGGATGATATTTGGGCCACCTCGCCGGCGACCCAGGACATTTTGTGGGCGCAGCAGTATGCCAAGCCTGTTAATCCTGCGAATAGCATGTCCCTGATTACCTTCAGTACAACTGACGATTCTTCGATAAATAGTGGTGTTTCATACACCAACACGACTGGCAAACCGATGTTGATGACGGTCCGAGGTTCTATCGGAAAGGATATTCCTTGGGCAATTGATCTCTATGTGAACGGTGTACGTGGAGCGTCGTTCGGAAGGGGGGATGGTGCTGGCGGAAATTGGGTCTCGAGTGGCACGGTAATGATTCCGCCTGGAGCAAGTTATAGGATCAATAAGACTCCTTCTGAGGTAATCCACTCAACGATACGCTGGTATTAGATGCCCGCTATCGATAACTATCGGTCATTATGAACCACACTACCTCTCCAACCAGTGTGGTTCTCGTCCCATCAAATACGACTTGGGGCTCCTAGGTTGGCTACATGATTGCCAAGCTGCTCGCCCCCTGGTGATGAAAATGGGCTTGTGGGGGCCAGCTACAAGCCCTGCTATAGACTGTATCCTACAACACGTTTTATTACTGGAGCGCCAGTCCAAACGCCTTGCCCCTGCAGCGTCACCCCCACACCAGACCGGCTCACTTTGATGAGAGCGTCATAGGGCCTATCAGCGTTTTCACCTCCCCGGTTGTAGATTCGCACATCCCCTCTAGTGACGGCTTCTTGAAGGTCGAACATCAACTGAGTGATTCCCCGACCATCTAAGTCAAAACTGACATAGAGCACATTGACGGTGGAAGGCACAGTGATACTCACTGCCGTGGAGGATCCGCTATAGAGGTCAACTCGACCGCCCGTTCCAGAAAACGAGGGATTGACTGCGGCAGCATAGGCTTGAGCCCACTGGGTATCATAAGTTGCCGGCGAGGCCGCCCAAACTTCATCGACGCCAGAGTACGCTTTGCCACAAAATAACAACGTTATCGCAATAATTGCCAAGCTATATCGAGAAGGGTCATTATCGCGCTACTCATTTTTCTACATGACACTGTTGCAAAGCGGATCCTGAAACTAGGGGGTGGAGTCAACCCTGGTTTGATTGCCAACAATTCAACCAGCTAATGCTGACTCTTATACACAAATAGCGGTCTGAACGGAACTTTTCCCGTTTTCCAGGATCTGATCTTCCATGTGACTCCC
>NZ_JAPCIV010000079.1:0-372 GCF_027707585.1 Aeromonas sp. QDB39
GCAAAGTAAAATGGAGGGTTTTCTTGCCGCCAAGGATCTGATGGCGCAGGGGATCAAGATCTGATCAAGAGACAGCAGCTAATGTCAGTGACCAGGATGATGGGAGCAAACGAGCATAGGGCACATGAACGGGCGCATGGCTAAGGGAAGGACATATAAGCTTTGGCTCATCGGTGCCTGTCGCTGGTCGGTTGGAGCCCTGGATAGGACTTGTGCCCGCCGGCTGCGGTGCTGCCTCTGTTCTGGCCGGTGGTCACCCGGACGGCAGGAATAGGCCTTGGGCTCGATGGCCGCGGTAGGGCCCCTGGTGCCGGCCTGTGGCCACCCGGGCGGCAGGGATAGGCCTTGGGCTCGCCGGCCGCGGTGATGCCA
>NZ_JAPCIV010000079.1:380-7132 GCF_027707585.1 Aeromonas sp. QDB39
CGGTAGGGCCCCTGGTGCCGGCCGGTGGCCACCCGGGCGGCAGGGATAGGCCTTGGGCTCGCCGGCCGCGGTGATGCCTCTGTTCTGGCCGGTGGTCACCCGGACGGCAGGAATAGGCCTTGGGCTCGATGGCCGCGGTAGGGCCCCTGGTGCCGGCCGGTGGCCACCCGGGCGGCAGGGATAGGCCTTGGGCTCGCCGGCCGCGGTGATGCCCCATGTTCTGGACGGTGGCCACCCGGAAGCTTGAGATAGGCCTTGTGTTCTCCGGCGGCGTAAAGGACCTTTGTGCCGAGCAGCTGGTAGAGGCCACTAGCGCGGATCTCACCAGACACCGAGTGGCAGGGTGCTTATAGACTGCCGAGGAAGCCACACCATGGGCAATCGGCGAATAGCCTATGGGCATCTTGGCAGTCAGGGTTCATCAGTAATTCAGAGGGAGCAAATGAAGCCAAAAACTGAAATTAAATGTTGACTATGTATGATGATAGTCATATTCTATTTCTGCGGATCAAAATCTAGGAGTGGGGCAAAGTGAAAAAGCTACTGCTAATGGATGAAAAATATATTCGTTTGTTGATTGAAAACACTAAGAGTACAAACCCAGCGGTTGCTGATGCGCTGGTAGATCATTTACTTTATGGTCTTGCACAAGAGCAAACAGCTAAGAAATACGGCCTTTCCTCTCAATCACAAGTGTCAAGGCTAAAAGGAAGTGTAATAAAACTGGATAATCTAATTAGAACGTCACTGGCAATGAAAGATAAATTTGAACAAAATAAGGGATGATATGAAAAAGACTGTTGTTGCCGCGCTGCTTATGTCTGCAATTACGCCTGCTCACGCCATTTTCAATGGCGCAGAAATTAACTCACCTGAGTTTGTGCGGGTGGGTGGGACTTGCTCTGGGACCGTAATCGCTGGGAAATGGGTTGTAACAGCGGCCCACTGTGGTGATCTGACAGGCCAGACTGTCAGTAACATCGATGTAAGTGTGGCGAATATTAAGCGCACAGTAATTCATCCTATGCATGATGGCAGCGTGCCGCGTGTATATGATGTTTCATTGCTGGAGCTGGATAAAAAAATGCCGGCAACAGCAAAAGTTATTAACACAGAACCAGCGGTCGGCTCTACCCAGTTAATTGCTGGCTGGTCTAGCCTCTCTGGTGGAAAACTGAAAGGTGCTTCAAATGTGACTGTAGGTAAAGCAGACGCAAGATGGTCACCAGATGCTTACGAACTGAAATATGACACCGTAAACGGGATTGGTACTGGCACCTCGCAGCCCGGTGACTCCGGCGGTCCTTGCTATAACGAAGCTGGGGTTTGGGGGGTAATTCAAGGTTCTGCTGGTCAAGGTGATGGAACTTTCATTCAATCGTGCCAAGCGTTCTATAAAGCAGAAACCACTGCATGGATGCTTGAAACAATCGCTGCATGGTCTTATCCGGTCGAGGTGAAGGGCGAGGGGAGTGTTACGATCAAGGTGCAGTCCTTCCACAAGGACCCGGAAGTTTTCGCCCCTTATACCGAAGGGGATCTCGCAATCGAATCGAATACCTGCAAAAGCGGGACGGCCGCCCCTCTTGAGGAGTGCACAGTTGTTGTGAAGGGAAGCGGCAAGTTGTTCATTACAGGTAACGATCCGGTTGAGGTGAATAAAAAGACAACGCCTGTCACTCCGACTCCGGAGCCTACAGAAAATGGTGGTGGTGGTGGTGGTTCAACCGGCCCAGTTGGCCTGATAGGGCTGGCACTGGTAGCAATGGCACGTCGTTTCATAGCTAAGCAAGCCGCAAGTAGTTGATACCTACTGGTAAAAATGGCAATTTGCAATGAGGGAGGCTAAGGCCTCCCTTTTTTATTGATAGATCTTTAAGATGCGAAGCATCGAAGGCTCTTGCCACCCCAGCCAGAAAACCCCCTCATTTTTAAGCGCTCATTTTATCCCAAGGCCCCGAGTTAGAATCCCATTGTGGATAGTTGACTGACAAACATGCCACGCCTCAAAGACCGCACCACTGGGACCTAGCACTTTACGGTGTCACGGATCCAAGCAAATGGAGAGTGTTGAGTGAGATTGTTGAAGACGGTGATCAGCGTTGGGGTGTTAGCCCTTTTTTCCACAGCATCGGTAGCTGATGCCTGGCAAGAGCGTGAGATCCTGAGCCGTGTCCGAGAGCAGTTGATTCGGGTAAACAAGTTGCTCGACGAAGCTGAGAACGCGGGCATGAATAACCAAAGTCGGCTACGTATGGAGTATGGAAGCATTCGTGCCGACCTAAGCACCGTCGAAGACGGGATCTTGCAATACCTGTCTGCACCCATGGATCCGGCAGCCATAGTCCCCCTGGATGGTGGCTACACGGATTACCAAAGAGCGCATGCGTTACCCCGGCCGGACGCAAATTTGTCTCGCGAACGCGCATTACCAATGGGGTATAAGAAATGAGCGCATCTTGTTCAGGTGGAAATGTATCTCAATGCATGGCTGCTGTCGGAGCTAATTCCACATTCAGCCAAACATCAATTTTGCTTCAAGGTAGTATGTACGCGGCTGCATTCATATTTATTCTGTTCGTAGCCTATGCCTGTTATCAAGGATTGGGGACTGACAAGGTAACATATTATGGAATGTTCAAGGCTGTTATTACCGCCGTAGTTTTGAGCGCATTGATATTGCTGGTTGTTCAAGCAATTGTGCATTAATAAATTTAAGTGAGGAGTATAGGGATGCCAATGAAAAAGGTTAGTAATAGACTGAGGGGGGCGTGTCTTATGGTTGCTCTCATGGCCAGCGAGGCTAATGCGGTTGGCCTACCCACGATAAATGCCCCAGGAGGCTCAGCTAGTAATGATCCATTCACATTGATAGTAAACCTCTTTAAGTGGGGGCTTACAGTCATTGCTTTTCTACTGGTAGCGCTCATGTTTATTACCGTCGTAAAAAACGGTTGGCAAAAATACCACCAACTGGGGGAGGAGAACAGTAAGGTGACTTGGCGTGACTTGGCGAGCAACCTGGTTGCCGGGGCGTTGCTGATCTGTCTTGGTGTTGCAATGGCCAATTATGCGGTTGGTGTGTTCGGCGCGAGTGCTATTAGCTAATTCGAAAATATATAATAGGCAGGTATTACCTGCCTATTAAATGGGGATAAGTGAATGAAAAGGCTTTGTACGCAGGCTTGTAGCCTTGCAGTGATTTCCTTCCCTGCTGGTGCTGTGGGTATACCAACAATAACTCCTCCTAATGGAAATGGCGCCGGTGAAAATCCACATAATCTTGTTATCAGTCTTGTCTTGTTGGGTGTGAACCTTTTAGTCATGCTGCTCATCGTAGCTCTTCTGTTAACTGTTGCGAAGAACGCATGGCAAAAGTATCACCAGATCGGCGAGCAAGGTAGCAAGGTTACATGGCGTGATCTGGTAAGCAATATCGTGGCTGGTGCACTTTTGGTTGCGCTCGGGATATCACTGGGCGTGATGGCACTTAATATATTATAGGGCTGTGAAAATGGGGCGAGAGCACACTATACAGACTACCTTAGAGCGGCTTGATAAAAAGCCAGCTCTATGGAAAGGGTTAACAATAGATGAGTTGCTAATTGTTACATGCACAGCAATTGTGATCTGTTGTAGTACAAGTGCAATTGTTTTTTCACTGTTAATTAGCGAAGGGCTAATAGGATTTGTTATTGGGATGATTGTAAGCCTTGGCGTAATCCCCCTTGTAGCAGGGAAGATAGAATCAGCCAAAAAGAGGCATGGTCCCTTGATGTGGCTCAAGTTAAAACGATACACCCAAAAACGTGGCTGGATGAAATTTGACGGGATGATGACAGATAAAATCAAGTGGGACACTCGTCTGTCAAAGAGTAAAAATATTAACTACATTGGCCCGGTAAGGAAGTAATAATGAACAATGTGTTTGGTCGTAATAAAGGTAGGGCGAGAAATGCATTGGATAGAAGCGATGCTAGGGTTAAGGACTGGCAGCTCATATCAGGAGTTTTACTATTGATCCTGATAGCTCAGATAGTCTTAAGTGCACTCCGCCAGAATGATATTACTGTGCACATTCCCCCTGATTTATCGGCCGGCGCACAGTTTGATAGCAACACCATCCCCAAGCCCAATGTATACCTTTTCGCAAGTGAAGTTGTGAGGTCTATAAACTATTGGAAAAAAAATGGCGACAAGGAAATGCCAGAGAATCTGAACCGTTATGCTTGCTATATTTCTGAGAGCGTGAAAAGCGAACAACTCGCTTTGCACGCTCTCCGTGTTAGCGATGGTCAGTCTGCAAATAGAACTCGACGATTAAGCGAAATTACAGATCTAAAGGATGTTGAAGGATCAGTGTCTTTTGTTGGCGCGGGAATTTGGGATGTTGATTTGGACTTGCGTCTGATCGAATCGTTAGAGGGAACCCCAGTAAAGGATCACGCTCTTCGTTACCGTGTCCGTGTTGCTGCTGACAACTCTGGATCTGTGTGCAACCCATTCAACATGCGAATCACTGCCATTAATCAACCTCTTCGAATTGAGTTTGAGGGGGGAGCGCAGTGATGAAAATAAGTATCCTTGCGTCAAGCTTAGCGCTAGTTATGTCCTGCTCCGTATTTGCAGTAGAGCCAATTGAATGGCGTAGCAAGCCGATCAAGATCCCACTGCAAGTTGGAGAACAACGCCTCATACATTTCCCGGACCACGTTGTATTTGGACGACCTCGATCGCTAGCAGACAAACTCGATGCGGACAGTATGCAGGGAACCCTCTACTTAACAGCCCAGGATGAGTTTGCTCCGACCCAGGTGAAGGTGAAGTTGAATGACTCAGGAGACATTGTATTGCTCGAGCTCGTTGCAGTGCCAAAGGCTGGTGCTCCGCTCGATGAAGTGCTGATCTCCGTGCCAGGGTCCGAGGCCGGTACCGGTGCGGCTGCGGAGGCCATCTCGGGGACAGGTACCGGCTCTCAGAAGTCGGCACCTGTTGATGACAATCCCCTTGCAGGTACACCATTCGACACATCTGGAGATGCCGCAATTTCTCCAGAGGAAATGATCCAGTTTGCAGCTAGGGAGTTTTATGCCCCACCTCGTTTACGAACCAACGACCAAAGATTAAATCGAACAGCACTTAATAGTGCGGAAGATATGAGAGATCTATTTATCGATACCTCATATGGTATTTTCGATGCAACTCCAATAGCAGCTTGGCAAAGCACTTCCGGTCAGTATTTGACTGCTATAAAATTGGTTAACCGTAAATCGTCCCCGGTCAAAGTAAATCCCTTTCATTTGAATATGCAATATTCCTATGCTGCCGCACAACATATCCAGCTGAATCAGAATAACGTACCTGGAGACACTACCATGCTTTATGTAATCTCCGACCGCCCCTTTAGTGACTCCCGGTATGAAAGCCCTGCTCCATGGGCTCCTGTGGCGTCATCACAACCAGCTGTGAATCAGTATCACCGCCAGGGGAGCAATAAATGAGTGGTGTAATGGTAGGGGAAAACCCAATGCTCAAGATTGGCGCTGGAGCGGTGTTAGTGGGCGCCATCGTAGCTGGATACGCGGCCTTCACCGCTCCAGAGAATAACCATGCTGACACTATTAAAGCGGAGCAGGGGGAGGGGGAGGGAAAGGTTACCATTGACCGCAGGCACACACGCCTTGGTGCTGACGCGGATACGCCAGAAACATCTGTTGAAGCACTAGCTAAAGCAGTAACAGACTTGAGCTCTCGCTTAGTACAGGTTGAAGAAGGGAAGAATACTTCAAGGAATTCACCGCCTCCAGTTGCACCGCCCATGGAGGCCGATAGCCCGACTGTTTTAGCGCTGAAGCAAAAGATCGAAGAGCTGGAGATGAAGCTGTCGACCAAAGAGAATTCAGAACCACAGCAGCCGGCGGCGACTGAAACGGTCGTGGACCCTTATCCAGAGCGAACCCAACCAGGGAAAGATTTCGGGTTGGAACAAGATGAAACGCCTGCAGGTAATGGAAGAAAAACCATTGACTTGCCTACGGTGCCAAACCTATTTAACCCAAATGGGAGCGGATCACAATCTGTTGGCCCTATATCACTGCCTGCTGATGGAGACGAGAGTTTGGAGTGGATTGTACCATCAGATGCTCAGCGAGTCGTTGATGAACAGACTGGGAAAGACGTACTCAAATACCCTAAGTTCAAAGGCTCCGGTTATCGGAATCTGCACACATCAAAGGGTACCAACTCAAACCTTATGACACTCTCTGATGATGAGAAAAAGGATAGCTTGATACCAATTTATACAATTCCAGAAAACTCCAGTTTTCTCGGTTCTGTAGGCGCTACAGCATTGATAGGTCGAGTTCCACTTAATAATCAAGTAACTGATCCATTCCCATTCAAAGTTGTAGTAGGCCAAAAAAACCTGGCTACCAACGGTATCAAAATCCCAAACCTTCAAGGGATGGTAGTATCCGGCTTAGCAAGAGGAGACTATACCTTAAAGTGTTTATATGGACAGATTAACAGCGTCACCTACACCTTTACTGATGGGACCATTCGCACTGTTTCTAGCAAAGGTAAGGAAGAAGGAGGGATAGGATATTTAGCTGATTACCAAGGTGTACCTTGCATATCTGGTAAGTACATTACTAACTTACCCTCCTATCTAGCTCAGACCTGTCTCTTGATCAGATCTTGATCCCCTGCGCCATCAGATCCTTGGCGGCAAGAAAACCCTCCATTTTACTTTG
>NZ_JAPCIV010000080.1:0-6988 GCF_027707585.1 Aeromonas sp. QDB39
ATGAGCGTTCACATTGGTCCGGAAATGGTGTTCACGTTGAATCGGAATTGGTGTTCATGATCGGCCGGAATATGCACCTGTGGCTGCAAGCCGGTGTGCTGGATGC
The DNA here is from genome assembly GCF_027707585.1 of Aeromonas sp. QDB39. NCBI lineage: Bacteria > Pseudomonadati > Pseudomonadota > Gammaproteobacteria > Aeromonadales > Aeromonadaceae > Aeromonas > Aeromonas sp. QDB39. The sequence continues at coordinate 107 of NZ_JAPCIV010000080.1, forward strand.
GCACAATTTGCCAGTCAGTGTTGAGGCTGCCGTTGGGGTGTTCGGTCAGTGAGAAGGTTTGCCCCGGCAGCAAAGCCGCGCAGTTGGACTTAGCCTGGCCCGCCACCGCGTCATTGCGCAGCGCATCGAGCCGGTGCTGGGCGAAGGCCTTGCCGCTCGGGTCCGCTTTGTAGCGGCCCGGAAAATCGAAGTGCTGGTAGGTATCCCGTTGATGCGCAAGCTCCGCCCCCACCTTCTTGTGGGAGAGGCCATAAGCCGGGGTCTTGAAGCTGTAGTCTTTGAGCTCCACATCCGACGGGCGCACCGCCTCCCGGTTGTGGAACTGCCGTACATAGGGGCCTTGCTCCAGCGAGCGGTTACCGAGGTTGAAGAAGAGCTCGGGGCCTTGAGTCAATGCCGCCGCGTCGTCGGCAAACACGATACGGTGTTTGCCCGCTTCAAACTCGTGGAAGTAGAACATCCCCTCTTCGGCGGCGAGCCGGTTCACGAAATCGAGGTCGGTTTCCCGGTACTGAACGCAGTATTCCCGCTTGGCATGCTCGTTTTTCAGGGCAAAGGCGTAGTCGGTGATGCCGTGTTCTTGCAAGAGGATGGAGAGGATTTCATCGGGCTTCTGCGCCTGGAAGATGCGGGAGTTGTAGCGAAGCGACAGCCGCCACAGCGCCGGCTGCACCATGAGCTGATAGCGGGTGCGGCGAAAACCGCTGTCCCCTTGCGCGAAGTCACTGACCACCCCGCAGACCCGGCGCTGCAGCTCGCCGTTGTACCACACCAAGAGCTCACACGGCTGGTCCAGCACGGCGCCAAAGTCGATGTCGGGCTGGCCACTTGCCAGCTCAAGGCGCAGGTTGAATGGCCGGTTGAGCGCTTCCTCCAGCGCAAACTCGGCCACCACGAAGGTGCTCTCGGGCAGGGCCCCCACCTTGACGGTAAATTGTAATCCTGTGCTGTCTGCCATCGCTGAGCGCCTCTGAGATGTCGTGTAGCCCCATCAGGCGGGGCACTGCAAGCCGGGTGGGAGATCCGCCATCGCCCCGGTTTTTCTGACACCATGGCTACCGCACGCCCTTGACGGCGTGCGGCAAGACGTAAACCCGGATTTTTTCTTGTACCCGCTCACACCAGGCAAACGGACATAAGAAAAATGAGGGGGAAACTAGCTGACTCGGTTGAAAGCAACGGGCTAAGCGTTAAGAAAACAAGGGGCACCGCAAGCAGTGCCCCTGATGGGCAAGTTACGCCTCGATCGGCGCACGCCAGTCGTCCGCACCGGAAGTGCCGGCAACTGTGTGTTCCCAATCGATTTTGCGGTAGGCCAGAGAGACCTGGATCAGCTGGGTGAAGTCAGACTTCGCCGGGTCCTGGCAGTGGGGCATCTGGCAGTCGATGTCAACGATAGTGGCATCAGTCAGCACGGTGGAGAAGAAGTGCTCCTGCTTGCCCTCGACAGAGGTGCGGTACCACTTCAGGGTCACTTTCGGCAGCATTTCGCCGGAGGCCAGAGAGTTGTACATCAGCGGCACAGCTTTGTTCAGCGCAACGGTGAACTTGAACGGCTTGTGGACACGCTGACCAGCAGGCTGACCAGATTGCGGGTCAGTCGGCACAGTCACAACGTGCTGGAACTCTTGTACCAGCATCTCGTCTTCGTGGCCCTGCACGAAGATGTTGCCGACGGAATCGGAAGTGAAGGCACCGGCGGTGATATTGCCCTGGGTTTTACCTTCGATGCTGATATAACATGGAGTTGGCATGTGTATGCTCCTGATTGGTTGAACGGTAATGACACTCGACCGAACCAGTTAGCAGCGACCATGCCACTCTTTTTTATAGTTATTTTTCAAAGATTTAATAAACAGGCAAGCCGTCCTGCCGGATACATGGCGCAAAAAGTTGCAACCAGCAGACTATTGCACCATTAGTTCTTGCACTCACAGTGGAACATCTTGCTACCTACGCAACAAGTTGCTTGTAACAAACATAATCACTGCTTTTCATCCACATTGGCAACCAACGCCATCTCCACGTTCAACCTGACCATCCCCTGCTTCAATGCCCATGAAATGGCCTGGCTCTTGGTGCTGGCACCCAGCTTGCTGACCACATTGTTCAGATGAAACGTCACGGTACGGGGAGTGATCCCCAGGATCTGGGCAATATCGCTCACCTGCTTGCCTTCCGCCGCCCAGCGACACACCTCCAGCTCCCGCAAACTCAGCGCATCGTGCGGTGACAGGCCCGCCAGACAGACCCGGGCCACCGCCTCGAAAATATGCATGGAGAGCCAGCTGATAAAGGGCACTGCAGAGAGCCATTGCTGTTGGGTGCGAGGCGTACTGGTGATAAAAGAGAGCAGGCCGACATGACCGTTGGCTCCATGCCAGGGCAGGGTGATGCCGTCGCAAATGCCGTACTCGCTGGCCAACTGCATCACCTCTCGGCCCTGCTCATCACAACGCGCCTCATCGTTCACCACATCGGCCCACAGAATAGGAGTGCTCCTGGTCATGGCGCATTTGACGATGGGATCGATGGCAAAGAAGCCGCTGCTGGTGTAGGTATCCACCCAGGCCTGCGGACAGCCGTTGAAGATGATGACGTCCGGGCGCTGGATAGTACTGGGAAAGATCAGGGCCAGGCGAAAATAGTCGAATCCCATACGACCGCTCAGCTCGCGCAGCAGGGTCACTATGGTGCGATCGTCAGCGGCCGTCTCGAACTGGCCGATGAGATCCAGCGCGTGCAGGGTATTCATCTCTGAGGTATGAGGATTGTGCACAAGGTAGGCTAGCCAAACATGGAAACATGCTGAATGTTAACAAGCGTCAACAGATGACACACTCCGGCATATAGGAAAATCAGAACTCTCCCACACTTTATGCTATCGAATCGTAATTTTTGTAATGAAATGCTACAGAAAACCTCAAGCGTTCCACCAGCAACCAGTCGTGACCCCTACGGATGTTAAGCATTGCAACATTTGCCATGGCTCTCTCCCTCACCGGTGGTCAACAACCCTCAGCTCCTTCCTGCATCACGCAACAGAAGGTGCTCAAGCTGTGGCTGAGGAGCCAGCGAGACGAGATCCCCACCGACCAGTGCGAAGATCGGGGCCGACGGAGATGATCGATACGCTTGGTTGTCCGGTGATGGTCTGACAGTGAACACTGAGCAAAATAGGCGGGAAGACAGCAAGCCTTAGCCAAGTGTCGGAATATACGTGGATAAAGATGGCTTGCCCGATCACAGGCAGAATAAAAGAAGGAATTTAAACGCAAAAAGGCCATCCTTTCGGATGGCCTTTTTGGCTGAATAAATGGCGGAGGAGGTGCCCGCCGTAATTAAGTCCAATCAACTCCACACCAATCCAGCAAGCCATTTACTATCAGTATATTAGAAACAAACACAGTCCAATCCATCCCAATCACATATTACCACTGCGCATGCTTGGTGGCATACTGAGTGGCATATTCAATTCTCAAGGAGGTTACCTGATGGCAATCCTCACCGATACCAAAGCCCGCAACATCAAGCCTGAAGATAAGCCCCTTGCTCATGGTGGCGTCACCGGGTTGACGCTACACCCCTCTACCATCAAGGGCAGAGGAAAGTGGGTGTTCCGCTATGTCAGCCCACTGACGAAGAAACGACGTAACGCTGGCCTCGGGACTTACCCCGAGATCTCCATCGCTGACGCTGCTCGAGACGCCCAGGCAATGCGGGAACAGCTGGCGAATAATCTGGACCCACTAGAGATCCGGCTGCAGGAGCAGAACAAGCCGAAGATCCCGACGTTGGAAGCATCCGCCAGACTCGTCTACGAAAGCTTGTTACCTGGTTGGAAGAACCCAAAACACGGCAAGCAATGGATCACCACATTGGAACAGTATGCCTTTCCTGCAATTGGCACTATCTCCATTGATACCATCACCCCAGCTCATATCGCTTCCGTTTTGCAACCGATATGGCTGACGATCCCGGAAACGGCAAGCCGTGTTAAACAGAGGCTACACGCAGTCATGGCTTGGGCATGGGCCCATGGCTATACCTCTGCAAACCCAGTGGATGTGGTAAGCCACCTATTACCGGCTCAACCCAGCAAATCTGTGCGTGTAGAACACCAGCCTGCAATGCCTTGGCGTGATATCCCTGCATTTGTGCAAAAACATCTGAGAACAACGCAACAGTACGATGTAACCCGCTCCATGCTGGAGTTCTTGATCCTGGCTGCTTGCCGTTCAGGTGAAGTCAGAGCCATGAAGTGGTCAGAAGTCGATTTGGAGGCAAGGGTCTGGACTTTGCCTGCCGAGCGTATGAAAGCCAAACAACAACATCGTGTTCCGTTATCTCTTCGTGCCGTCGAAATCCTGAAAGGGTTAAGGGGATTACATGACGAGTTGGTATTCCCATCCCCCAGAGACCAAGTACCGCTCTCAGACACAGTGTTGACGATGTTTCTGAGAAGAGCCAAAGCAGGGAGTTGCACACCTGGCCGAATGGCCACTGCTCATGGCTTTCGTTCTAGCTTTCGAGACTGGTGCAGCGAGCAGGGCTATGCGCGGGATCTCGCTGAACGAGCATTAGCTCACACAGTGCAGAACAAGGTAGAAGCCGCCTACCACCGCACGGACTTGCTGGATCAGCGACGTCCAATGATGGATGCGTGGGCTGAGTTTGTATCCGGTAATTCACCAACTGAATAAGAAGGAAGCGGCCCACCAAGGCTGCTTCCTTCTATGTTCTTTTTTTTTAGCTTTTCTTAGCCGTTGATGACATCTTGCCAAACCAGTGCTCAGAGAGTTTCTGCGCTTGTTTGACTTCCGGCTTGGTCATCGCGGCCTCGAGTTCATCACGGGCCCGTACAGCCTCAGGCATTCCTTCTGTCGCCGCCAGTGACAGCCAAGCATAAGCATGCACCCGGTTACGAGGAGCCCCCAAGCCTTCCTCACGCAATGTCCCCATTCGGTATTGGGCTTGGCGGTCGCCCTGCTGGGCCGCTAGGCGATACTGCTTGAGAGCAAGCGCGTAATCCTCTTTTCCCCCTTGTCCCAGACGCAGCATTTCACCGTAGGTGTACTGGGCGAGAATGTGTCCTTGTTGGGCGGCCTTGGCATAACTGGCTCTGGCCTGCGCCAGTTCACCTTGCTTATGCTGTAGCTCCGCCAGCTCGAACAATACCTTTGGTACACCACCGTCAGCAGCCCGAGTTAACCAGTGGATCTGCTGCTCGCGGTCCACCTGCTGCAAACTCAGTTGGTACTCGGCTTCATGGGAGCCGTGCCCAGCAGCCAGCTCCAGCCAGTAACGTCCCAAAGCGGGGTCGGCTGATACCTGCTCCCCGGCCAGATACGCCATGCCAAGCCAGAGCTCTGCCTCGGCAGAACCCGCATTGGCAGCGCGCTGATAGGTAGCGAAAGCATGGGTGGGTGAGGCCTGCTTGGCTTGCAGTAACAACGCATCCCGTTGCTGCTGAGCCGCAGCCTTGTCGTTCCAGCGCTGGGCGAGGTCTGGTCGTTTGACGACCCCTTTACCTTGCACATATCGCTGACCCAACAGGTACTGGGCATCACGGTTACCCAGTTCTGCGGCTTGCTCAAGCCACTTGATGGCGTCCGTATCTGCACCCGGTTGGGTGCTGTACCAGCGGGCTAGGATCAACTGTGCTTCAGCATGATCCTGCTTAGCTGCCTGCTCGAACCAATCGAGGCATTCGCTCACCAGTTTGCCTTGATGCTGCTCCTGGCACATCAGGCCCAGCCGATAGCTGGCGTTGGTGTTACCAAGACGAGCTGAACGCTGCCACCACTGAGTAGCCTGCACTGGATTTTTGGGCTCACCTAGTCCGGCCTGATACCAGTCACCCACTTGCCAAGCAGCGCTGGCGCGGATCTTTTTATCGGCGGCCAAGGGGCCAGACTGCTCGACGGCCTGCTGCATCCAGTGCATGGCGTTGGGGTAATCGGGCTTGCTCGCCAGGCGTTTGGCCAGCTCATACTGGGCTCGTCCATCCCCCTGCTTTGCCGCTTGGGATAACTCGGTGTCAGTACGTGGGGCAGTGGAAGTGACTGGGGGGCGTTCGCCAGGCTGCGTAACTGGACCAGCAGATAATCCCTATAGAACTGCCCGAACAGTTTACCAGGCTCGAGGGATGAGAGTATGACTTGGCGTCGCCGTTCCAGATTGCTAGGCAGGCGGCGCACATGGGTGTCTATCCAGACGATGTGGCCGCAAGGAGAGATCATCATGTTACCCAAATGAAGATCTCGGTGGTAGTAGCCATGCCTTGCCAGGTGGTCGATATCCTGGGCGAGCCTGTGCAGCAGGGACAGCCGACCGGCCTCGTCGCTCCGCTGAAAGTAGTCTTCACCAGAGTGATGATCTGTCAGGTAGCGCACTGCGAGAAAAGAAGCGCGGGGATTAAGCGGATTAAGCGCAATGCCCGCAGCCTTGCAGGGAACAACCCGTAGGCCAGCCTTGTGCAGACGCCGATTACTTTGTAACTCCCGAAAAGCGTCAATATGGCCGATCAGCCGCTTGTTGAGCAAGTCTCGACACAACCAGCCAAGAGTCCAGCGGGGGTACTTGTCGGGTACTATCTTGCACAACGTATTGCTGGCAGGATGCAACCAGAACTGGCTGCTGGCGATGTGCTCCAGCTGACGGGTCAGTTCGGTTTGCTGCAATGACCAGTGAGCCAGCCCGAGTTGGTCGTGTAATAGTAGGTAGTAGTATTTCTTGCCGTGCAAGTTGAGTGTAGTCAGCATCATAGGATTAAGTAGGAGATGATGAGTGATCTGCACCAGTCTCGTGAATTCAGATAATAAGTGCAATGCCCATGGTGCATAGGAGAGAGGCGGTCAACTACCAGTTAGGGTACGCTTC
>NZ_JAPCIV010000081.1:0-6806 GCF_027707585.1 Aeromonas sp. QDB39
ATTATGCGCGGTGACGGGACAATCTATCGTGGCCAGCGCATCGAGAGGCTGCCGGCGCAGAGCGTTATGCCGATAACTAGCTTTATCGGCATCAGAGATAATGGGTTGCCCTGTTGAGCATTTGCGGGCGCTGCGGCGCTCACCGGCATCTGGTTCTGATCGCCTCAACTGCCGGTTTTGCAGGAATGGGAGGTTTCCACCTCACAGCAGCATTCCAAAGAAGTTTCGGCGGGCTCACCGACGTCACGACAATCGGCATCTGTGAGCCGCCTTATAGGGCTTCGCCCTGACTCATTGACCATCAGCCAGCTTGCGAGCTGCGGCCTTGGCACGACGTCTGGCACGGGCACGATCTTCACTCCACCCGGCGATACAGGCAACCCCCAACAAGAGCGCCCAACCCAAGGGCAGCGATACAACCACCACGAAAATGAAGTACCACGTGGTGATCGGGTATCCGAACTGATGGGCACCAAGCAGCAGGCCCAAGAAGACCAGCACGGCAAATGCTTTGGTTAAGTCCATGATTGGCATCATTTCACCTCTTGGTGTCAAAGCTGGGTGGCGTTATAGGGTGCTGATAGCACCAAGCTGTAACGTGCTTGATTTTCTTCATATCGATCTGACGTAACAGCCACTCCGAATTGACCGAGTGCTCGGCGAACTGAAATTCAGCGGCATGCCAGACCACGATCTTGCGCCCTGGCTCTGGGCGTTGTGTGAGGGGCTGCCAGTCATAAACCAACCCGCCGCCAGCAGGACGATCCACATGATTTCTGTGATCGGTTATCACTGCCCTCACCTGTTCCAAACACCCTTCGGGGACGCGCACCATGGTCGTGGCCTCTCCCTTGGGTCGTCCGGCGCCTTCTCGAACCCCGCCCCTAGACATAGAAAGACTCCCTGATCAGTTTCTTGACCTGAACCACTGTAAAGCCTTCTGGGACTGGCAATTCGGCGATATCCGCGCCTTCGTTACTCACATCAACCCGCGTGTCTCCCTTGAACCAAGAGAAATCATTCCCTGTCTCAGAGCAAAACCCCTCCAGTATTCCGCTGGCGTACTCGAAATTGACCTTCACCATTTTCCCCTCTCCTTTTTGAATTCCGTTTACATCATTCATTGTAGGCAAACACACTGAATTTCGCTCACTAAATTCAAACGTGGAGACGATCAAATTCGCTCATGCAATTGCTCGCGCATCAGAATACATCGGTGCTTGCCTTGGCGACTTCGGTCGGGATTTCACTCCGGTCCGGAGAGGAGACACGCGGCTTGGCGTTCCGTTCCCGAAACAGCATCTTGGTATCGCCCTTCTCGGCCAGGACACCGGAGGGCTTGAGAGTGAGAGTCCAGCCAAGATCCAGCAGGTCGACCTGTCTCCAGACTTCGAGAACGTTGTCCGACTTGTCCCAGACCTCCACGTTGAAGTCGACGAGGTTGCCGTCCACGGTGAGGAGATAGGTCAAGGCGATACGGTTCTCCCCCACCGAATCAAGAAAGAAATCGCCCTGCGGCTTGGGTCTGGATTTGGGCTTGGGAGCCGCACCATCCGGCGTACCGTTCTGCGGCGTTCCAGGCTCGACTTGCTCTTGCTTCGGAGACTCCGGTTTCTCAACAACCGGGTCGCTGAATCCGGTCATGATGAAGTACATGCCGATGCAGGATGCCACCAGAGAGATCCCAGCCAGCGGCATGCCAATCCGGAATTTCCACCCCTTGAGAACGTTCGCCCGGTCATCGGAATACGTCCCCATGTTGTTGTCGTCGGCGGTGGTCGAGGCGTAGGAGCCGAAATACTTGGTTTCGTATGATCGGATACCAGATTGCACCTTGGTGAACTCCACCTGGGTGCGCCTGCCGCTTGAGATGAGCGAGCCGTTGTAGGATGTCCATGAGTACCGGTTCTCTTGCCCGATGGCGTCCAGCTTCATGAACGTCAGCTTGCGGTTGCAGCGGAATCGCCAAATGGAGTGCAGGTCGTTGAGGTTCTGCCCCATGCCAATGATGTCGATACCGCGGTGCCGGTGCTCCGAGATAAAGTCGGTGATGTCGTCTGCCATGCGGCGCTGGGCTGCCCGCCAATACTTGTGAATTTCGTCGACAACAATCAGCTCTTTGTCTTGGGCTACCTCATGAACCCGCAGCACTTCGTCATCCGTCATCTCTATCAGCAGATCACGGCAAACGTCCTCCGGTATCTCGGCCAGCGCGGCAATCTGAGCATGGTTCAGGCCATTGATACGCGCCCTGACACGCCTGCCCAGTTTGAGCGCGGGTATGATGACGAAGACCAGCGCCTCGTAACTCTTGCCGGAGCCCGGCATACCCTCGTGGAAGATAAACATGACCAGTCACCTTACCACTGGAAGAGGGTCGCGAACTTGCGCACAATCCGGAACAGAAACGCCGAACTGAACACCGCTACCGAATAGGAAAATCCGGTCTTGTCGAGGAAATACATCACTTGGTCAGGCAGCCCCAAGAATAAGTCATTGAGGCTATATGCCAATATATCAGGCATGGGTATCATGCCAATAACGGTACGCATCGCCGCAAGTATTAACTCTAACGTATTCAGCAGGAAATCGTTCACGAACTGGATGATTGCCAAAACAATCGACAATATCCATTGCGCAAAGCTGTTTATTATTTCCCAAAGCCAATTAGTGAATTCGCCCAACATGATATTTACTCCAGTGCGTATCTGACTGCGAAGAATGTCGATACAACAATTACCACGCTCTTGATTATGCGCAGAATGACATCCATGTTTGTTTCACAAAACGAATATTGAACTTGGCCGCCACCGAATGAGCCGACACCGGGCAAATTTGCCGTTGGAATATCAAGGGTGAATTCTGGGCACTTGCCGCCATTCACGTTCACATGAAAGAAGCCGCTCACACCTGAATATAACGGAAGCTCTTTCATCTTATTCGCATGGTTCTGCAAGACGGTCGCGTAATTACGTTCCGCCCAGTTGTTGGGGTTCTCATTGATGGTCGCCGGGTCTGCATCAATGGTGGTTGCCACTGGCGGGAAATCCTCCCCTTCGTCCTGCTTCTCGATGGCATCCTTGATCGCGTCCAGCTTATCACCGAGCGAGGCGTTGCCGTCCTTGATGGCGTTGGCGGTCTGCATCTGGCCGATACTGGCCCCAGCGTTGCCCACGGACGCCGAGTCCTTGATAGCCGCCTGAATGTCTCGCCCTACCCCCTCAATCACCTTGCCGGTTGCTGCGCTCTGCTGCGCACTGGCCTTGATTTGGGCATTACCGACTTCGGCTATCTTGTCGACCACATTATTCAGATTGGCCGTGCCGGTTGATGGCTGTATCGGGTTCGCCGTAGCGCTGCTGGCGGCGTTCTGGAGCTGGGTCTGAGCGTTAGCCGTGCCCTGTGACGTAGTAGGCCCATCAACGTTACCAGAGACCGTTTCGTTGCCATCCTCGCCACTGACTTGAAGCGGACAGTTCTGCCCTGTGAACTTGATAACGCCCTGATAGACGTTCGGATTCTGCAAGGAGTTAATCGACGCACCAACGGACACCACGGAGCACTGGCCATAACAGGAAAGCTGTGACGAGCCAATATTGCCCGAGAAGAATGTAACGAGTGCGCCTGGAGCGCCAAGCGTGTTACCGGCAATGCCGTGGCAATATGGGCGGCAGAACTCTTTACCGGTGATGACGTTGGTTTCGAGAATAGAACCAGTCAGACATGTCAAAGGTTTTTTCTGACAAACAGTGCCATCTTTAGTCACTACAGGACCAACTAGAAAATCGGGATTACCATCAGGCGGGCAATAAGCAGTGGGGCCACCCTGCGTATTAAGAACAAGCGCAGTCTGTGAGCAAGAGTTTGCGGGTGTGCATGATTTAAAAGTCCATTGGAAGGAAGATGCACCAGAACCACTTGCCGCCCAGTTCTGAACAAAAGTAACAGTATTATCAGGTTTTTGAGACTTTAAAAGATTCTGATAGAAAGTTGTGCATTGAGTCGGAGTCCAATCAGAACCATAAGTAGTGGTGGCGTATTTGCAAGAACCTTTATAAGCAGTGGGCGATGTAACCCATTCAGCCGCATGCGAAAGAGACATGGTGAGAAATGACACCACAAGGCTTAGGAAGAAGAAATAAAAGAACCATTTCAGCAACCTGAACGGGTTCAATATGTATCGGAGGAGCCGGAATATATCAACGGCCCTTAAACCCTTCAATGACCGCATACGCTAATACCATCCCTAGAATAACCATTATTGGTGCCCAAATCATGGGAGCCCCCTATAAGAAGAAAGGGCGGCCGAAGCCGCCCCAGTTGCTTGACCTTAACGGCTCGACACCATGGAAGAGATTTTCTTCCAACCCCAGATACCCCCGTTCAGCGACACCTTGGCCACCCCCACCGTGGCCAGGAAGGTACCCAGCGCGACGATGATCGCCAAAATGGCGGCTTGAGGGCCGGTGATGTCAAAACCGTCGGCAGCTTGAGCAGCGCCAGCAGACAGCAGCATGGCGGCAATGATGGTCATTTTTTTCATGTGATATTCCTTATCTCATTCTTACGATGGATGACGCCTTGGCATATCCCCACGCCATGAAATAGACGGTGATGATTGCCGAGAACGTCCCGCCGCACATTGCGACGAGGGTTGCTTGCCCACCGATGGTTGCTGGGTCTAACCATGCGGCCATCGTGGCAAGGTCTTGGGGCTCGACCAAGTACGTACCTTGGCACTGCGAAACCGCCGTATCGACGGCTTGCAGGAACCCATCAGCAGTGACCTGGACGCAGCGCATGGGTTACGCCTTCTTGACGTTGTTCGGGAGGGCGAACAGACGGAACCCGTTGAAACTCTTGTGCTGACCGCCTTCACCGGCATAGGAATTGTCGACGTACTCGATCTGCAGGGTGATTTTGCTGCCGACCATGCCACGCAATTCGCCGTGCTGGTTGGCTGCAACCTGTTCCTCGCTCAGAGCGACGTCGATAACCGCCGTAGGCTTGGTGGTGGTGAACTTGACGTTACCAACCTTGACGTCCTGCCCGTTGCGTTTGCGGGTGCTCAGGATGACGTCTGCTTCGTCCATGATGATTCCAGTGATTTCCATTTTTCGTTTCTCCGGTTTGATGGGATTTAAAAACCACGACACTTAATGACACGGGTCCAAGCCGCCGCCGTGCGGCTCGCACCCCAGAGGGGGCCCCGCGAGGCGCTCGGTGTCGGGATAGAGCAGCCACACACGAGACTCGTGGTCGCATATCGCGTGTAAGCGCATCTGCTCAAATTCTTCGTACTCCATGAAGGCGTAAGCCTTCTCGGCCTTGAGCACTTCAAACTGTTCGTTGATGCCTTCCATGGTTTTCTGGCAAGCGGCTTCCCACTTCTCTTTCGAGGTGATAAGCCAGTCTTTGGCGCGAGTCAGGATGAAGACCTGCGAGAACATCAACCCCATGGGGCGGTCGGATGCCATGTCGCCGAACTGGGTGCGGCCACGCGGCTTGTGCTTGAGGACGCCGTCTTCATCACAGAGCATCTGCATGGCTTCGGGGATGCCGTAGGAGACCCGCACGGTCTGGTCATTGCGACGAACCTGCACACCGCCCATGGCGCAGCAGAAGGCTTGCCAGTCCCCGGCGTTGGCGGCCATACGGACGTTCTCGAGCGCGAAATGCTGCTCGGGGGTGAGGTCTTGAAGCATCTGGTTATCCTGTTCAAGGGGTTCACGAACACGGCGAAACTCGCGCCATGCCTGTACGGACGGGCCGCCGAGCTGCTGGAACTGTCGAATTCTGTTATCAGATTTCCATGCATCCACGCGGGCAGCGGTTTCAATGGACTTGGCACGTTTACCGGCTTCGTGGTCATTGCCAACCGCAAAGCCGTCGATGTTCTTGGCCACGTACTTGGAGCAGTACGCCACAGCGTCACCCTTGCGCGGGTCGATGAATACGACCTTGAAGCGGTGCTGACGCGCACCTGGCTCATTGCCTGAATCGGCCAGCATGTAGTGACGGCAGATCTTGATATAGGTCTTGATGTCAGCCAGCGTCATGAACAGCACGGCGTGCCAGTGCGGGGTGCCGTCGTGATGCGGTTCTGCAAAGCGGAAGCCATACGGCTTGATGCCCTCTTTGTCGGCCTTCTTGCGGATGTTGTTGAAGGTCTTGACCAGCCATTGCTGGGCATCCCGGACTGAGGGCTTGCCGGCTTCCAGCCAGTTCTGGTTTTGATTTCCGTTACGGTGAACAGAGTGGAACCGGCTCGGGGTTGTGAACGTCAGGAAGATGGCGTGATGGCCTTGCTCCTTGGCGCATTTGGAGAAGCCGGACAGGCGGGCCATGAGCTCGGCACGGCGGTTCTTGAGGTTGCTGACGCTGGCGTCTACGGCGTCTTTCATGCCTACCGCGTCAAAAACATCCTCTGAATTGTGCGCAACCAAAGCCGCAAGAGTCTCGTCATTTCTGGCACGACGAAAGGCGCGGCGAGCAACAGAGAGATCAGTTGTATACGGCGCCAGTCGACCGCTGATAAGGGAGTACTCTCGGGCGGTATCGTACAGACGGCTAGCTGAAACACGACGAATACGACACCGAACCCAAGCCATATCGGCCCAGCGATTGAGCGTCGGATAGGGGTCAAGCGCCTGCTCCTCGGTGATTGTATCCACAGGACGCAGGCCGTAATGGTGAGCCAGTTCAACAACGAGTTGCAGAGCAACCACGTGAGCCCGAGTAGAAACCAGCTTGCCGGTATGGTCAGCGAACCGCTGGGCAAAGGTATCAACAAACTGGTCATCCCC
>NZ_JAPCIV010000082.1:0-6676 GCF_027707585.1 Aeromonas sp. QDB39
TAGTACTGAACATAGCTCCAAGACTACCTCTTAAGTTAAGAGGGGCGAAGTGTCTGGATCTTCAAGGGGCCAATCTAGACCGGTGATAGTTCTGGCGGACAAACAATACTGGGGTGCAATCAAGCCTTTGTTCATTTGATGGATAGTAGCTTGCAGCGCCTAAATCAAACCGATGGCTTTCCTGTCATGCTGAAGCAGATGGCCGAAAAACATAATCTCTCAGAGCAAGAGATCGCGTATCGGCTTGCTGGTGAGATGATTGGTAGTACCAAAAGAGCTATTGGTGATGCCTTCCAATTACCAGGCGGTAAGATAGTCGTTGAAGATAGTGTGGGTACCAGATCCAACAATGAGGATAGTGAAATTGCTCAGATGATCGCCGCATTCACAACATCGGTTGCGAATGCTGTCAACGCTCCAGACGCAATTGTGTTCCGCCAGTCTATCCCGATTCAGATGGCTGTTGCGCAAATGATTCTTCTGTTGGTTATACCCATCATCTTGGTATTTAGAGGCTTCGACATCAAAGTTACCCTGCTGCTTGCGGGTCTCTATTTCGGGGTTGAGTTCACTGCTGCGATCGTGGCGTTGGCAACCTGGGTAGGAAGTTTGGTTGATGTTATATTTGCTACCGTTTCCACGAATGGAACATATGCTCGTGCCGCAGCTCTTCAGCTCTACACCTATTTGCCATGGGTCTGGTTCTTCATCCTGGGGCTGGTCGGCATACAGGTTGTCATGCCGGGAATTGGGTCGCATGGCGCCGACTTTGGTGGTTCATCTGGGAACGTCGGGAAACTGCTCTCAATGGCCAAGGGGGGGGCCGGACTAGCCACAAAAATGGGAGCCTCATTCATGAAATGACGTTGATAGACCACAAATGTTCACGATATGAAAATGGGGCCTTTGGCCCCACTTTCGATTCTGATGGATAGTGGTTCAGTCATCAACCCCATTACGATGCCAATCGTATTGGTTTTCAAGTTCAGCCTCTGCCCTGTCAGATTCAGACCTACCCGAATCATGGTCAGCGGAGAATGCGCTTGAGTTTCTCAAGTAAATGGCCGAGAAAATTCCAACCACAATCGTAATGAATGGCACCTTGAATGCCAAAAACAGAACCGTAAAACAGATGCCAAACATGGCAGGGTACAGCAGGAACAGATCCCCGCTAGTTGTTTGCCAATAGAACAAGGAGTACATCCACCAGGCAACCAGAGCAGGCAGGAGAACTGCAGCTATGGACACCCTACCACCGAGCATTGGCCAACGTAACCTATGGCAAATTTTTGCAATAGCCACGACACTAAGTAGCATTATGCATCCAGCCAAGATACTGAATGACAATCCACCATGATGAGCCTTTACTGTGAACAACCCTGAGACTAATTGAATTTGATTGATTGCATAGTCAGCTTCTGTGGACTTTGTAAGTTGGTAGACCACATATGAAAATGCAAGAGGTCCATTTACAGGCATCAGATTTCCTGATTTTCTTTCAACCCAAATCAAGGCATTGGTGCATATCTGATTGATCACTTTCATCACCCCCTATCAACGTTGGCAGCTGTGTGCAACCGAGCAGCTTCGGCACACTCCTGGATGAGATGAGAATATCTTGATAATTTCTCCCTCTTGAGCTCGTCGAGCCAACAAAACAAATTTTGATATTTCCTTGAATATCTGCTCGTCGCTCCCCAGCACCACCTCACGCCGGGTCCCCTTGGTTACGACTACTGCTCGATGGATCGGCATTTCTGAACGTGCAGCGAGGACGGATGCCAACAGTTGAACAATGTCAGATTGGTACACTCGGCCCGCACGGCTCTTGTATTCAACCATCACGTTTTGACCGTTCTGGGTGGCAATGATGAAGTCAGGTTTCGCTGTTATTCCGTACTTTTTGTTGATGAACAGCTTCGATTTTCGCCCTTGGTCGGCATAAACTATCTTGCCCTCAATCCCTAAAGGTGAGCCAGGCCGATGTGACCTGCGCCGAGCCAGGTACAACAGTGCGACAAAAACCACGAAGGCAATGAGAAATGCCATAATTATGCATCCTTATTTCCTGCCACCATCCGGGCGAAAGCCAGGACCAGTGAGGCAACTGCAGTCTGTGCACCCGGGAGGGGAGATAGCAACTTGATGGCGAAGGGGGACAATGCATAGTAAGCCTTGATCAATATGCGGCCAAGGTAATGATGGCTCAGATAGCTATCTCGCCAATCCCGTAGTCGCTGTGTTGCTGGATGGTTCGACCCTAGTGCATAACTCGCTACGAAGCAGCGCTGGTCCTGTGTTTGTTGTTCGAACACCGCCGCGGTCACGCTCTCATGACTTGCTGTGCCATAGTCAGCCTTTGCCTGGCTCTGAGCACTCGCAATCACCCCTTGTTCTTGTAGGCTGCTGCCATGCGGACACCATGCCATCTTGCCGATTTTGCTGGCACTCACCAGTTTCCTGTCGTTCATTCCGGCTACCCTCGTCTCATTTCAGCGGAAGGACTTACCGCTCCATATTATCGCAACCTGACAGGGTGCAAGCACGAGGTGAGCGATTGTTGAGAGATTGATGGTCGGCGGGGGGGGGAGCTTCACTGGGCAGGGTTACAGCGAACAACACCTGGATCGCATGCCGAAGACTCCCGTGGCTAGTAGTGAGCAAGCTGGGGGTTGTAAATTTTCCATCAACGTGCGAGATTATAAAGTAATTACTGCTATGCAGTAGTAGGCGACCAAGGGGTTAAGCAAGTCGCCCTGTCTGTTGACAGATCCCAGCGTCCAATTTCCTTGTCGTGGGTACATCAAACTGCTTTCTGAGTGGTTTGATGTACCCACGACACGATAGGAAATTTCATGGACATAACCTTCGCTGGTGAACTCGCCGTTTTCTCTGCCTGCTGCATCGCCGGGTGGCAGATTTCAAAACCTGTGATTGCCGTATGGCGATCCCTCACTTTATCCCACCCCACGAAAGCCAAATTTCGTTCCTGGTGATTTGCAAGTCCCCTTTTCAGGGGCTTGCACACTCAATTCCATCATACGTCAGCATCATGCAGTTTCCCTTGATTCTACATACCCATACTTGGTTGTATCGGCATGATGAATTTCGGGCAACATGCCTGAATAGCTAGTCCGTGTAACCATCTAGCAGCCATTCGGCACCACGCACATCAAACCCAACCAACAGGTTAACTCTTAACTAGGCTCACGCCAGATTTTAAGGTAGGCAATATGGAAACCATCATAGTCTTGGGGTTCTTCGCTATTCTCGTTTTTGCCTTTGCCGGCGGAATGAGGGAACAACTGCTCAAAAGCACTGAGGCTGACCAGCGCGAACTGGATGGCCATCGCAAAAAAGCCATGATGGCAGAAGCCGCCACAATGGCTGCAGACATCATCAAACAAGAGTTTAGTAATGAGTTGTCGGAGGTACGTTTTAAAGCAGCAGTAGAGAGCGCTGTTGAGGAACGTCTTCGTGCAGCAGGGGTCGTCGGCGCTACCGTCAATCCCGCGGCCGCGAGGCCCGCTAGACCTGCTAGACCTGCTCAGGCAGAGGCTAGTTGGCGCGCCCAGGCTGCAGGGATGAACCTTCATCCCCAAAGCTCAGATGAAAATGAAGTCGAACAGCAGGCGTACCAGCCTGCTGAATACTCACGGGAACAAGATTTCCCTCAAGCACGTCCAATGTGACAAAGAGGCTGCCCCAGGGCAGCCTCTTATCGCATGCAGTTATGTGAATCGGCTCAGGAAAGCACGCTTTTTCCTGAGATGATTTGCCAAGTGGCAAAGAGCGATAGGGGTTTTAAGTCGCAGGCGTACAGCCACCCAACATCAACCACATAGGATTACGACTATGAGAATGAGCAACAAGACAAACGAGGTGAGGCTTGGCGGTTACGTGAGCCATGCCGACATCCGGATGGGTCAATATGGACCGTATGGCCCGGCAACCATCGCAATCGATGATGGTTATCGGGACCCCAAATCAGGACAGTGGGTAGATCGTACCCAGTTCATTCGGGTGGAGCTTTCTGGGGAAAAAACCCCAGCCATCAAGAAGGGTGACTATCTTGAAATTTCTGGGCGGCTCGCCTTTGAATCTTGGGAACAGGGTGGGGTAACCCGTTCTGGGCTAAAGGTTAAGGTGGCGTGTATCAACGTACACATTCCGGTCGAGGCAATAGCTTGTTTGAAGCAGTCCGGCTTTGCCAAAAACTCGCAAGGGCGGCCTCAGCAGAGTCAGCAGAGTCAGCAGAGTCAGCAGTCTCAAAGACCTCAACAAGCCTCACGCTCGCAACAACCTCAGCAAAACTGGGGGCATCCCCAGCAACACCAGGCCAGCCCCCAGCAACAGCAGGGACCCCGGCAACAGGAATATGACCACCGTCGCCGCGCCTAACCAATCAGCCTGAAATGGCAACACCAACCAGCCTCGCATTGACGAGGCTTTTTTTTTGGAGAAAAACATGGCTATTCAAACCGTAGATAAAATTCTTGGTGTCCAGATCGACGAAGTTAATGACACGCTTCGAGACCTGTTGTTCTTAGAAGTGATCTGCGCTGGCTACAGTCCGACTACGTTGGATTTCAAGAAGACCATTCGGTTCATCGAGCGCACCCAGCTCAACCCTTTCGATGGGACGTTGTTTGCTCGTCGCACCAACCTGGGGATTGAGATCGGGCTGCGTGTAGATGGATGGCTGCAGCTTGCAAAACAGGCTGGCGTCAGAGAGATCATCCATACCTACTCCGAAAACATCCTTACCTTCGCTGAGATGGCTAAAGATGTTCGTGGGCATGAGTGGATTGAGACTACATTGGTAGCTGCTGATGGCGGGCGGTTTGTGCACCGGGAGTATCTGGCTGAGAACTTCTTCAATACAGAAGCCTGGTGCCATATGCCCAATAGGTCGTTGGGCCACAAATCGACTGCTCAAACGATCCGGTTATTAACTGGCGTTTACGCAGCAGATGAAAGCCAAGCGAGTATCAGTCCTAAAGATGGTGCGTATTCCGGTGAAGTTGAACAGTGATTCCGGAATCTGTGAACACCATTTCCGGAAAGTATGCGGCCAGGGATTCTGCGAGCAGAAGCTGAGCTTTGAGGGGAGGCATCTTTTCGACTCACCGAACAAGCCAGCAGCCAAGCGCAGCGCGGCAGTTGTGGATCCAGGTCATTGGAGCATGACGGTTCATCTGACATCAGAGTTCGTGCTCTGAGGTGTCCGGAAATGGTGTACACGCAAGCCGGAATCAGCGTTCATTTTAAACCGGAATAGGTGTTCATTTTCGACCGGAATATGCAGATGGGGGGCTTACTGTCCTCGTAGATAGTGGACCGGCCGCCCAGGTCGAAGCGAAGCCAGCAGAAGCGCCGGCCGCCCAGGTCGAAGCGAAGCCAGCAGAAACGCCGGCCGCCCAGGTCGAAGCGAAGCCAGCGGAAACGCCGGCCGCCCAGGTCGAAGCGAAGCCAGCAGAAACGCCGGCCGCCCAGGTCGAAGCGAAGCCAGCGGAAACGCCGGTGGCTCATGACGATGCAAAACCAACCACACTAGAGGAAATTATCAAATTCCCATGGGGTGGTTACTTACCTTCAGATCGGTTGCGTGGGGATGTCCGGATCGGTTTTGGCCGGACAGTTCAGACAAAGCAATGGGGTGCTCTTCGTGGGTACTTCAAGTCAACCAGAATGAGCGATGA
Organism: Aeromonas sp. QDB39; assembly: GCF_027707585.1. NCBI lineage: Bacteria > Pseudomonadati > Pseudomonadota > Gammaproteobacteria > Aeromonadales > Aeromonadaceae > Aeromonas > Aeromonas sp. QDB39. The sequence goes on from NZ_JAPCIV010000082.1 coordinate 5,703, forward strand.
TGATCGCGCATGGGTGCTAGCCGCTCTCGACCAGATGGAGGCTGTCACTCATGGGTAAGGATGAAGATCTCGTGGTTCGCCGCGGTTTAAGACCTTTGTAACAACAGAATGAGGGCCTTTGGTCCTCTTTCTCATTCTCGAAAGAGTTATTCGTAGATAGATGAAAACGACGAATTACTCTCGGGTGATCACGCGAATAGGCCTGCAAATCGCGCTAGCGGCCAACACCAACCCGGGCGAAAGCCCATAACCAAGAACCGTAGGGGAGAGGCTGCCCTACGGGCCGCCCTCCTTCTCTATGGAGGGCACCATGATACTTTGGCAACGAGACATGTTTGATTCTGATAAGGATGTGCTATTCATCCCCTCAGAACGGGCAATAAAGCCAAAAGGCTCAACGAAATCTAAGGCTGTTGTCAGTGAGCCTGTTTCACTGACCAATAACAGTGCAATGCCATTACCGTTGCTGTTCCCGGAACTGTTCCAGGAAGACCAACCGGATCTGCAAGACAGGCCTGAAGAGGGCTCGCTTGTTTGGTCCGATGACGGTATAGCAACTCTATGCGGTGTTGTACTGAATGATGCCATTTATGGCCTGATTTCACCAAAGTGCGGCACTGAATCGAGGGAGTTGGGGATCGAATGGTTGTTCAAACAAGAGCTTGCACCCTTCAGCTTTAGGCATTGCTGCATCATGTTAGATGTCAACCCCGAACGCATGCTTGCTGGGATTTTCCGGCAGGTAGTCACTAGGCGGAACTATCTACGACGGTGCTCAAAACTGAGCCACAAGGAACATGAACTGCTCCTGTGGCTTGAAATGCAGGGCTGGCTGGATGAGGTTATCTCGATGGCCATGACGGACGAAGATGACGGTTGGGATTTCAACCCAACAGCCACGGTAATCCCCCCGAAAAACCAGGGTGCTCATAAGTAGAATTTTCCCGTACCTTGAACGCAGGAGGTTCTACATG
>NZ_JAPCIV010000083.1:0-5812 GCF_027707585.1 Aeromonas sp. QDB39
TGGATCATGCCGCCCCGTTCCCCGGTAATGGACATGGGCTTATGCAACTGGAGCGAAATTAGGATCAGCTATTTAGTGTTTTTCTAGTGTCAGTCAAGTGTCATTATAGGGTTTTTCTAGTATGTAAATAGTGTTTTTTATGGGCTCCCAGCCCAGTTTTTTGTCGATTTTCATTGATATGTATGCATTTTTTATGAGTTAGAGAGTGTTGTGTGTAGCCTCTCGTCCCCCAGTGAAAAAATCAGGCGACAACTCCCCTGCCACTGGGGGCTCGTGATTGGTGTGAGTCTGTTCATCATTGTTTTTTACAGAGAGCTTGTATGTGAAGACCTGTAGTAGCATCGATGAGTCGTTGGTGATTTGGTATTGGCTGTGGATTATTGAGTATAAATGGTGGGGCAATGAAGCTGCTGTGATGATGGAGTCTGGGATATGTAAAAATGAACACAGAGCACCTTAGGTATGAAAAAACTTAAGGAGAGTAAAATGGGTCTCATTAAAATAAATGAATTGATCGCGATGACTAAGCTATCTCGCCCAACAATCTATCGGCTAATCAAGGCAGGGAAGTTCCCTTCACAACTCCAAACATCGCCAAAGACGGTAGCATGGGAAAAATCAGAAGTAGAAGACTGGATTCGCAAATTGGTAATGGAGCGAAAAAATCATAACTAATAATATCTTGGCTCCCTTTTTTGGGAGCTGTTTTTTAAGTTTAATGGTTTCATTATGGTCTATTTGGAGCCAGTAAATGAAGGCTGTCAATCTGCTGTGCAGATTAAGTTTATGGCATAGAATAATTGCTTGATCGTTGAGGCTAAGTTCAGAGTAAGTTTTTTATTCTAATGCTCGGTATTATCGAGACCTTATCGAAAATACCTACGATTCTTTTCGGTGATTTAGTCGGCTACTTAGTTCGGTAATAGTATTACATATACACACAAAGTGTATAACAAGGCAGAGGGGGCAGGAGATATATCGAGGGTGAGAGTGATACACCATCAGAGTGTATCACAGGGTATGTGAACGAGAACATGTGATATATACACTTCGTGTATACCAATCAGATGCACATCAGGCTTGTACATCAGATACAAGCCATTAGCTGTATAGATCTGCATAGCAAAGTATATGTAATGCACAGAGTGCTAAATGCAGATTGGTATATCAACCTAGTGGTTTGATAAGAGAGAACAGTATCAGTTGTCCGTAAAGTTTTACGTAGCAATCCTCATTAATGATGATAAGTGAAGTCACCTGAGTATCTAACCAACGGGTATAGGTATTCCATGCGAGCTATAGGAACTTATATGAAATCAAAAGTCGGGTATCATTTAATAGCCGACGAGCTAGAAAACTTACGAGGTGTGGCTGAGGCCAAGTATGGTTCAATATCCTTTGAGCAGTTGAAAACATCCGTGGAGGTAATCGCTAACTTCTTGAATAAACACCCACGAGTGTTTGCAGTGCGCGTTGACCTACGCTTCCCCCTGATATCCATCATGGATGATCCGGATATGCCGACAAGCTTCCCACCGGAGGTAGAGGAGGAAAAGGTTATTAAGCGCTTTATAGCTTCACTAAAAAGCCAAATACAGGCGGCACGTCACCGTAAGGGTAAGACGGGTAAACCATTCTTCTTTGGATTTATCTGGGTGAAGGAGCAAGTAACAAGCCAGTACCCTCATTATCACGTGGTGCTACTATTTAACAGAGATGATTACGGTCATCTTGGGGATTACTCTAATTTCGATGGAGATAACATGGCTACGCGTATCCGTAAAGCTTGGTGTAGTGCATTGAGGCTCGCATACCCTGATTATGCGTCTTTGGTGCATTTCCCTGACGATGCAGAGTATCGATTTGATCGCCGAGATGCTGACCTGCATAATGAGAAATTTTATAAATTCTTGGAGAGGACCGCGTATTTATTTAAGTTACGCACGAAAGTACGAGGTGAACGTAATTACGGGCGTAGTCAACTGATAAGGTAATGTTACACTTAATTCACTGGCCCTAGCGGGGACGCTCGGCCATTCAAATTCAATTCGGGAGTTTCTGCTCCCGGATCTGTTAAGCTAATCCCTCATTTGTTATCGCATCAGTTGGAGTAACCCATGGCAGCCTATTCCCCTCCCTTCACCCTGACCCACGCCATGTTGAGTCGGGTGGCGGAGATCGCCGAGTTGGTGGGGCAGTGGCGGTTTGCTCAGAGCTCCCAGGTGCCGATGCTGCGTCGAGAGAACCGGATCCGCACTATCCAAGCCTCCTTGGCGATTGAGCACAACACACTGAGTGTTGAACAGGTGACGGCAGTGATTGAGGGAAAGACGGTGCTTGGGCTTCCACGGGAAATCCAAGAAGTCGGTAATGCGTTTGCGGCCTATGAAGCAATGCCTGATTGGGATCCGGCTTCCGCTGATGATCTACTCGGTGCTCACATACTCCTGATGCGTGGACTCTGTGATGATGCGGGTCACTGGCGTAGCGGTGGTGTAGGTATCTATCGAGGCGAGCAGTTGGTGCATATGGATCCCCCTGCGAACCAGGTCCCTCGTCTGATGGGGCCTTGTTGATCAAATCCAAAGTCGGATACTCGCTCCCCAACCCGCCGGGCGGGCTTAGTTGACGGCCTGCCGAATGGGCATACCAAGCCCTATGACCTTGTTCATGACTTTTACCCCAGCCAGGATCTCACCCACCTGGGCGTTGTAGCTCCGCAGACTCAGTTTCGGACCGATGAGCTGCTTGAAGCGATACATGGCGGTCTCAGCTATCGAGCGCTGATGATAGCCAGAGTCCTTTTTCCATTGCTCCAGCTCTCCTGCCTTGAGCGCGGCAACCGCCTCGTTGCGTGGATAGCCTTTCTTCCAGAATGCCGCATTCTTTCTCGGCGGTATGGTGGCCTTGATGCCCTTCTTTTGCAGTAGGGTATAGCAGGCTCTGGTGTCATAGGCACCATCGGCGCTGACTTGTTCTATCTTGCGGCGCAAGGGGTTGAGCAGCGTGGGCAACACCTCGTTATCGCCCACCGTTTCCAGGCTGACTTCGGCTGCAACGATGGCATGGGTCGCCGCATCTACGGCCAGGTGAAGCTTGCGCCAGACGCGGCGTTTCTCCTTGCCGTGCTTGCGAATTTTCCATTCGCCTTCGCCATAGACCTTGAGTCCGGTGGCATCGATGACCAGGTGAGCCACTGGGCCATGGCTCGATAGGCGGTACTTGATTTCGACCGTCTTGGCGCGCTTGCTGATACAGCTAATGGGATGGTCGCCCCTCCTAAACTGGCAGCACCTGTGCCAACGTGTGGGACGATACATTCATCAATGTGAGCGGAGCGATCAACATGAACGTTAAAACTATCGGGATCGATTTGGCGAAAGCGATTTTCCAGATACACGGTGTGAACGAACACGGTAAGTGCCTGTTTAACAAGCAGCTCAAGCGGGCACAAATGATCAGCTTTTTTGCCAATCTGCCACCCTGTCTGGTTGGCATGGAAGCCTGTAGCAGCGCCCACTATTGGGCCAGAAAACTGCAAGGGCTAGGACATACCGTTAAACTGATGGCCCCGCAGTTTGTTAAACCCTACGTGAAGACCAACAAGAACGATGCGGCGGATGCTGAGGCGATCTGCGAAGCGGTGAGCCGGCCGAACATGCGGTTTGTGCCAATGAAGAGTAGTGAGCAGTTAGCCGTCCTAGCGCTGCACCGCGCCCGACAAGGCTTTGTTAAGGCGAGGACCGCACAGGCCAACCAGCTACGTGGTCTGCTGGCAGAACACGGGATCATCATCCCTAAAGGCATTGCCCACATTGGCAAGCATCTGCCCGAGATCCTAGAGGAGTACGAGAACGGGTTGCCAGGGACGTTTCGGCAATTGCTCGAGCGCCTGGGGGAGCATCTCAAGGCGCTCGACCGGCAGGTTCAGGAACTAGAGGTCCAACTCCAGAGCTGGCATCGTGAGAACGTCGCCAGCAAGAAGCTGGCGCAGATCCCGGGGATCGGCCCGCTCACCGCGAGTGCCTTGATCGCCTCCGTCGGAGACGCAAAAAGTTTCCTGATTACCCATGACCCTCAGCCAGCTTCAAGAGTCGATATGGCATCGGAGGGCTTGCCACGACTGCATGCCCCAATTCTACCAACATGCTATTGAGGTCAAAACGATGATTAAACCGGAAGCAGTATTCAGCAAGATGCCTTGGTAAATGCTTCGCTCCGAGCGTATGGCAACCGCGATTCTCACTATTCAAGCCAAATTAAATCTTTTTATGCGATACATACACGATTTCTACCTTCGTTTTTTGCATGATATAAAGCACTATCCGCTTCTAGTAGTAATGTTTCTTCAGTCTTTATATGTGAGGTATTATCTGAACAGGCAATACCAAAGCTCATGGTGACAGAAAAATTGCCTTCATTCCTTTCAAACTTTAGATCAGAAATTGCTTGACGGATACGCTCTATAATTAACAGAGCATCTGTGGCATTGGTTTCACCCAGTATAATTAAAAACTCCTCACCACCATAACGCCCAACACAATCATGACTCCTTAAGTGGTTAGTTAAACTTTTACTGACCTCCTTCAGCGCTGTATCACCAGCAACATGACCATATGTGTCGTTGACATGTTTGAAATGATCTATATCAGCAAGTATTACAGTAGTAGGCTGTTTTTTTCTTGTGTCTTTTTCGATGGTGTTTTTTAGGAATTCCATTATAGCGCCCCGATGAAAAACACCAGTAAGTGCATCCCGAGAAGACTGCTCTTTGAGTTGCGCCAATGCATTTACCAACTGATTGTTTATGTCATAGATGCGTTGATAAAGACGGCTTTTTTCGACTAAAAATGATATTTGCCTTGCAAGGTTAATAAATATTTTTTGGTGGGCATCAATGTATGTGTTTTTTTCTTTGCTAGAGAAGAAAATGAAACCGATAGGCTTACCATCTGCAATGAGCGGGCAGGTTAAACTTGATTGAATGCCTTCAGCAACTATTAATTTAGTTGATAATGAGTTAGGGTTTTCAGCTAAATATAGTTGCAGGTCGTTAAGAATGCGGGGTTGTTGCGAGGTTAGTATCCCCTCTAAACTACTACCACTTAAAAAAGCAGTATATCCATTTTTGATCATTACTTTTTCTGGGTAATTGCTTTTTGTCCAATGAGCGAAAACCCGCTCATAATCATCAGATATTAATGCGCAGCCGATCCTATCGTAAGGTATTATTTCATGAAATGTGTCATATATGCGATTTAAAACCTCATCAAGAACACTGCCTTTACTGATTTCAGTGGATATTTCTTGAATTTTATTAAACCCATCAAGTCGGGCATCAAGCCAGGCAGCCAACTGAACAAGATCAGATTCAAAATCGAGAATGGATTCTATGTTGGTATCCTTCGGGAAAGATAAGGAACATTTGCCTTGTTTAATTTTTTTTATGGCTTCTCTGTATGAAGCTAACCGTTGAACTGATAGTGTTACATCGTTCATATCTTGTCCTTATCGGTACTGCGTTGACTTTTTGTAGCATAACGTCTGTTTAATCGATGATGCGAATAATACCTTGAGATCGTGATCTCCATCTAGATCTCTATCGCAGCGTGACATAATGGGTCATCAAATCATCTTCGCCGACAGTAAATTCAGCAGCAAGCGCCATCAGACCCGTAAAGCGATTTTTGCCCCTTCATGATCCCAGAAAAAGATCGTGAATTTAATCAATTAGCGGCGTTGTTGCCCAAATAAGCCATTAGGCCACAACTTCCCCAGCCCCAGGTGATAGTTACACTTGGGGCTTTCTAAC
>NZ_JAPCIV010000084.1:0-5532 GCF_027707585.1 Aeromonas sp. QDB39
AACCGCAGATCGTGTTTGATGAACTACGACAGGTTGCTTGATTTGGCGGGTGTTGCACTTCGGAGTTGAATTCGCGGTCAGCACGTGTACCATATGGCGCTTGAATATTAATGATATGTTACGTAGTTCAAGTAACGACGCCTCTCTTCGTACCTCATTCATTTTTATCTGATATTTTTATTTATGCTCATCAAATACTTACAGAGCTATATATTCTTTTGAATCTCTATTTTTTCTTGTACTCATTCCTGTACGGCAACCCCTCCCATCCTCCCCCGTCAGAGGGACGCACCATCTAGATAAGAAAAGCACCAAAACTCTTAAAAATCAAAATCATAAGAAAAACAAAAAACCCTGATAAGAGAATGGACAAGGCTTATTTTAAGTTGCAGACAACAACCATCTTTTAGGACTTTTCCTACACAGCATTCAATCGATCCGAGCAGGTCCGTCCAGTATCTTTGCCGGCGAAAAGATGAGCTGATTGACGAAACATTACCCTTCGGCGATCGGCAAGATTGCCTGGACAAACCCGTCCGGCAAGGTGGAAAGGGAATGCACCCTGGGTGCGTGAAATCAAACGGGTGGCAAATGCCCCCATCAGGAAATGTGTAGGAAATATCAAGATGAAAAAGACTCTGATTGTGCTGACTGTTGCAGGACTGGGCTTCGCTGCCGCCGCTCAGGCCGCTGTAGAAGCAAAATCCGTTGCCACCTGGAAGGCAACCGCCAAAAAGGACACCGAGTCGGCGCTGGTTGTCACGCCGCTCGACAGCCTCTCTTTCCAATACGCGGAAGGGATCAAGGGTTTCAACACCGTGAACGGCCTGTTCGACGTTGCCATCAAGGGTGATGCCAGCGCCACCGACTTCACGCTGAAGGCCAAGAAGCTGAGCGGCACTCTGAACCACCTGAGCGGCGGCTCCACCGTCGACGTCGGCGTGCTGTGGCAAGGAGCTCCCGTCAGCACCACCGCCTATACCACGCTGATCGATACCGCTGCCGGCATCACGGGCGGCAACCTCTCTCCGCTGGCCAGCAGCTTCAAGGATGACACCCAGCGCAGCACCGCCCAGGGCTCGTTCACCTTCAACATCGAGAGCGCGACCGTCAACGGCACAGACGCGGCTTTCGAGACCCTGCCGGATGGCCTGTGGAGTGGGGAAGTCAACGTCGAGTTCGTTGCCAACTGGTCCTAATTACCTCGACGCATAGTATTCGGGGCCCTGCGGGGCCCTTTGCAATCACAGGAGTTCCCATGAACCTGAAAATGCTGATGGCATGGATGCTGTTTATTCCCGGGGTCAGCCAGGCCATCAACGTTGGTTCCGTCACCACCTTCATCGATGCAGGCAGCCAGGATGTAGCCAAGGAGATCGAGAATGGCAGTGCTCAAGCCAGGCTGGTCACCATCTCCATCAGCCGCATCTCTTCACCCGAAGAGGGTGGCCAGGAGATCCCGATGGAAGTGGCCGGCGAGCTGATGCTCTCGCCCAGCCGACTGATGCTGCCCGCCCATGCCAAGAACAACGTTCGTTTCTTTTACAAGGGACCGCAGGACGGCAAGGAGCGCTACTACCGCATCCGCTGGCTGGACACCGCCCTGTCGATGGACGACCAGAGCAACAATCGCCGCCAAGCGGTTGCCACCACCTCTGCCCAGATAGGCACCATTCTGGTGGTCACGCCACGCCAGCAACACTTCGCCTACAACCTGCAAAACGGAATGTTGAGCAATCAGGGGAATGCCTCTTACCGCACCGTGGCCTACGGCCCCTGTCTGGACCGCAAGGCACAGGCGCAGTGTAAAGAGACCTACTACGACCTGCCCGGCAAGCAGCGCCGCTTCAAGAAAGTCGATATGCAGGATCCGCAAAGTCATCTTGGCCTCTGGCTGGGTCAGGAATTCGTCGTCGTCAAATAACCCGTTTGTGCTGGTACTGCCTTCACCACCCGGTCGAGTGGCGGTGTTGTTTTGCCGAAATCTGAAACCATGGTGCGTGATATGTTGAAGAAAACCTGCTTGTTGCCGCTCTCATTGCTGATGGTGGTCTCCGCCTCGGCCAACAGCGCGGCGCCACTCAAGATCGCCAACGTCATCATTCCAGCCAGTTTTGCCCAGGCTCTGGCAGAAGGGCTGGCTGTTCCCGTTCGCCTGCAGTACACGGATGAAAAAAACCAGCTCGACACCCTGACCGATCACCCGATCGGCAATGCCACCCTGCTGCTGCAGGACGGCAAGCTGCATCTGCTGCACATCGATTTTGGTGCTGGCCAGCAGCAAGGTCTGCTCAACGACCAGCTGACCGCCATGCTAGCCAACGAAGAGAAGCGCACGTTTTCTGCCGAGGGCAGCTTGCAGATAGATGCCAACGCCAGCATGCAGCTTGACCTGGTGGCCATGTTGCTGACGATTCGGGTTTCACGCGATGCATTCGGCCAGGCCAGGCAGCCGGACAACCGGGTGACCTTGACCCCGACCGTTGACGCCCTGACCGGTGTTCATCGCTACAATCTGGGCTACTCCTTCAACAGCAATCGGCAAAACGGTCACAACGACTCCAACTTCCTGCAACTGGACAGTACCGTCGGGATGGGCGCCCATCACATGGCGCTGGACGCCTCCCTCTACAACCTTGGGGAGCCAGAACAGAGCGGTGACATCTATCGTGCCATGTACGAGCGGGATCTTGACGATCGCCGCATCGCAGCCGGCATGGTCTCGACCTGGGATCTGCAGACGCTGGGGGTGGTGACCGGCCTGAGTACTGGCCGCATTTATGGGGCATCGTACGGCAACCAGGCCCAGTCACGTAAACAGAAGGCCGACGCATCCACCACCCCGGTACAAGTCTTCATGCCTGCCAATGGCGAGGTCAGGGTGTACCGTGAGGATCGCCTGATCAGCCTGCAAAACCTGGCCATCGGCAACCAGAATATCGACACCTCGGCGTTCCCCAGTGGCGTCTACAACGTCACGGTCGAAGTCTATGTCGATGGACGGCTGACCAGCACCACGACCCAGCGCGTCACCAAGCTGGGCGGTAGTCTGGGCTTTACTCAGGAGTGGGGATGGCAATGGTGGGGAGGCATGATGGAAGGCGCCCAGAACAACGGTGATTCACCGCTGCTGGGAGTATCGCTAGCACGTTCGCTGGATACCCTGGAACTGGCCACTACAACCTATGCCTTCAAGGATGCTGCGGTAGGCGAAGCCCGTGCAAACTGGCAGGCAACCGATCGTGTCAGCGCCCAGTTGCAAACCATGCTGGCCTCCGACCAATCGTGGCGATTCGCATCCAGCCTTGCCCTGCAGGCCCATGACAATGCCTCTCTTTGGCTCAGCCAGGAGAAGCTCGAGACCGGCAGCGCCCTGACGGTGAGCAACGCCGAACTCTACTCTGCCGGCATCACGATCAATCTGGGTGGCTGGGTCAGCGGTCTCGGCCAGCTCACCTTCAATACCCTGCACGACCGCCAGATGAACAGCGATCGCAGTTATGCCGATTACTACCAGCACCTTTATGCCGGCAAATACGGCAACCTGTCGCTGCGCGCCAGCCTGCAGAGCGACAGCGGCACGCTCAACGGATTCAACAACAAGAGCATCACGCTGGATTACTCGATCCCGTTCGACAACCTGTTCAGCTTTGGCATGAGCAGTAACGAGCAGGGCCAGACCACGGCCAACGTCAACTACCAGAAACGCATGGACGGCGTCATCAATCTGGCCTCGTTCAATGCCTCGCGCATGATGCACGGCAGTGATGAACACAATATGGCGCTCTCCGGCACTCTCGGGTTCGAGAACAAGGTCATCGGCGGCACCATGACGCTGGGCCGCGGCCATGGTGGCGACATGAATGGCAACCTGATTGCGCGCGGCGCCCTGGTCACGACGGAGGACTCACTGGTCGCCTCTAGCCGCAACTCCTCGGGGGCCGGCTTGATCATCAATACCGGTATCGATCGCCAAGGACAGATGCTCGCCAAGGTCAACGGACAGGATTACCCCCTGCAGGGCGAGCAGACCTTCCTCGCCCTCCCCCCTTACGGGGAATACGAGATCGAGCTGCTCAACAGCAAGCGGGGCAAAGACAGCTACGACATCAATACCGGCAAGCAGCGCTACACCCTGTTTCCCGGCAACGTGGCCACCCTGGATGCGCGCAGCACAATCAAGGAGATGGTGACCGTCTTCGGCATACTCAGGGCGGAAGACGGCTCCTTACTGGCCAATGCCCGCATCGACAACCATATCGGCACCACGGTGACCAACGAGGAGGGTGAATTCTCGCTGGATGTGGATAAAGCCAATCCCATGCTGACCTTCCGCCAGGGGAATGACTTCTGTGAAGCCGAGCTCGATCTTGAAAAACACAGCGGCGCCGCCTGGGTAGGCATCATTACCTGCCAGGGGCTGCCCACCTATGCCATGGTGAGAGAGTACTGATGATGAATCCCGCATATAAATGGCTGTTGGCGATGGCAATTGCCACCAGCTGGGCCTCGCAGGCCAGTGCCGCAGTATCCAAAACTGTCTGGCCAAATGCTCCGCTACGAAACTTTCTGTTTATTGAGAACCAGGAAGACAACAACCTGTTTGTGGCACCTACCGACGGATTAGATCCACGTTTGACCGGTGCAAATGCTTGGACCTCCCTTAAAGGGAATGGGCAAGTGAGCCTGGCGTATGTTGATAATGGATACAACACTGATATTAACAATTGGAACGTCGACATGTGGGAAAACGGCCCGATCCGTCGTCCTTATGTCAACCAGCGCTGCATCATGACATATACCCGCTGTGATCCCGACACGGCAGAAGCGGTCAACAAACCCGCCGTGGTAGATGACCTTGGCTTTTTCGGTCTCATTGGCGCATCCGCGGGATGGGGGCACGGCAAGCTCAGCACAAGCTTCTTTGACTATCTGCGCACCATGCCAGTTGGAGCCATTTTGAACAGAGAAATGAACTTGTGCATGACCACGCTCAAATACGATGCGGCGGCTGGAGAGCGCTGTATCAATCAGAACAGTGGCTACTGGTACGTGAGAAACATGCAGCACAAGAAGGCTGGTCATCTGCGCTTCGTACAAACCAACGCGATTAGCGAAGTCATTGTTGACAGCAATGGCGTACCTTATGTCTTGCCTGGTTCTCAAGGCTGTGAAAACTATCGTCTAGGCAATCAAGACGGCATTTTATGTCGGTTCCTTGATTACAACTTCAATGACGATGGCAGCCAAAATTATATCGAACCGTATATTTATACCAATGTCAGAAATAGCTCATTGAATAGCGCCATTGGCGTCACTGATTTGCAAATGAGTGCGGATCTCAAGAATTGGGCATACAAGGGTTATCGCCATAATATCAGCTACCTCAGGGGGCAATCCTCTATGTATCTGTTTCTATCAAGCAATTTCTTCAAACAAGTGGTGAGGTTGGGTCTGCAAGGGAAGGTGCGAGCAAGTCCCTGATATGAGATCATGTTTGTCATCTGGAGCCATGAAAAAGGGTTCATCATG
>NZ_JAPCIV010000085.1:1853-4922 GCF_027707585.1 Aeromonas sp. QDB39
GCACATGCTCTTTAACAATCTGGAAAGCTGATTTAAAAAGTAGTTCTCAAACATTTGTTACAAGTGCTTTGGAAACTTCTTGGCGAAAACCAAATTTTATTTGGTCCTTGTTGTACAGCAACAAGCTGCGTCGGTTTCACCGACACTTCTTGGGGTTGTATGGTTAAGTGACTAAGCGTACATGGTGGATGCCTTGGCAGTCAGAGGCGATGAAGGACGTACTAACCTGCGATAAGCCGTGAGCAGTCGGTAAGAGACATTACGACTCACGGATTTCCGAATGGGGAAACCCACTTAGCATAAGCTAGGTATCGCTACGTGAATACATAGCGTAGCGAGGCGAACCGGGAGAACTGAAACATCTAAGTACCCCGAGGAAAAGAAATCAACCGAGATTCCCTCAGTAGCGGCGAGCGAACGGGGATTAGCCCTTAAGCATCTTGGAAGTTAGTGGAACGGTCCTGGAAAGGCCGGCGATACAGGGTGATAGCCCCGTACACGAAAACAACCTTGATGTGAAATCGAGTAGGGCGGGACACGTGACATCCTGTCTGAATATGGGGGGACCATCCTCCAAGGCTAAATACTCCTGACTGACCGATAGTGAACCAGTACCGTGAGGGAAAGGCGAAAAGAACCCCTGTGAGGGGAGTGAAATAGAACCTGAAACCGTGTACGTACAAGCAGTGGGAGCCCTTCGGGGTGACTGCGTACCTTTTGTATAATGGGTCAGCGACTTACATTTTGTAGCGAGGTTAACCGTATAGGGGAGCCGTAGGGAAACCGAGTCTTAACTGGGCGTCTAGTTGCAAGGTGTAGACCCGAAACCGGGTGATCTAGCCATGGGCAGGTTGAAGGTTGAGTAACATCAACTGGAGGACCGAACCCACTAACGTTGCAAAGTTAGGGGATGACCTGTGGCTGGGGGTGAAAGGCCAATCAAACTCGGAGATAGCTGGTTCTCCCCGAAAGCTATTTAGGTAGCGCCTCGGACGAATACTACTGGGGGTAGAGCACTGTTTGGGCTAGGGGGTCATCCCGACTTACCAACCCCATGCAAACTCCGAATACCAGTAAGTAATATCCGGGAGACACACGGCGGGTGCTAACGTCCGTCGTGAAGAGGGAAACAACCCAGACCGCCGGCTAAGGTCCCAAAGTTCTGGTTAAGTGGGAAACGATGTGGGAAGGCTCAGACAGCTAGGATGTTGGCTTAGAAGCAGCCATCATTTAAAGAAAGCGTAATAGCTCACTAGTCGAGTCGGCCTGCGCGGAAGATGTAACGGGGCTCAAACCAGGCACCGAAGCCGCGGATTCACGCTAAGCGTGAGTGGTAGGGGAGCGTTCTGTAAGTCTGCGAAGGTGTGTCGAGAGGCATGCTGGAGATATCAGAAGTGCGAATGCTGACGTAAGTAACGATAAAGGGGGTGAAAAGCCTCCTCGCCGGAAGACCAAGGGTTCCTGTCCAACGTTAATCGGGGCAGGGTGAGTCGACCCCTAAGGCGAGGCCGAAAGGCGTAGTCGATGGGAAGCAGGTTAATATTCCTGCACGACTTGTAATTGCGATGGGGGGACGGAGAAGGCTAGGTGGGCCAGGCGACGGTTGTCCTGGTGAAAGTGCGTAGGTGGTGTTTCTAGGCAAATCCGGAGACACAACACTGAGACACGAGACGAACGCACTACGGTGCGGAAGCCATTGATGCCCTGCTTCCAGGAAAAGCCTCTAAGCTTCAGATTACAAGTCATCGTACCCCAAACCGACACAGGTGGTCGGGTAGAGAATACCAAGGCGCTTGAGAGAACTCGGGTGAAGGAACTAGGCAAAATAGAACCGTAACTTCGGGAGAAGGTTCGCTCTTGACAGTGAAGTCCCTTGCGGATGGAGCAGTTGGGAGTCGCAGTGACCAGATGGCTGGGACTGTTTATCAAAAACACAGCACTCTGCAAACACGAAAGTGGACGTATAGGGTGTGACACCTGCCCGGTGCCGGAAGGTTAATTGATGGGGTTAGCGCAAGCGAAGCTCTTGATCGAAGCCCCGGTAAACGGCGGCCGTAACTATAACGGTCCTAAGGTAGCGAAATTCCTTGTCGGGTAAGTTCCGACCTGCACGAATGGTGTAACCATGGCCATGCTGTCTCCACCCGAGACTCAGTGAAATCGAATTCGCCGTGAAGATGCGGTGTACCCGCGGCTAGACGGAAAGACCCCGTGAACCTTTACTACAGCTTGGCACTGAACATTGAACCTACATGTGTAGGATAGGTGGGAGGCTTTGAAGGCGTGACGCCAGTTGCGCTGGAGCCGTCCTTGAAATACCACCCTTGTATGTTTGATGTTCTAACGCAGGCCCATGAATCTGGGTCGCGGACAGTGCCTGGTGGGTAGTTTGACTGGGGCGGTCTCCTCCCAAAGAGTAACGGAGGAGCACGAAGGTTGGCTAATCCTGGTCGGACATCAGGAGGTTAGTGCAATGGCATAAGCCAGCTTAACTGCGAGACGGACAGGTCGAGCAGGTACGAAAGTAGGTCATAGTGATCCGGTGGTTCTGAATGGAAGGGCCATCGCTCAACGGATAAAAGGTACTCCGGGGATAACAGGCTGATACCGCCCAAGAGTTCATATCGACGGCGGTGTTTGGCACCTCGATGTCGGCTCATCACATCCTGGGGCTGAAGTCGGTCCCAAGGGTATGGCTGTTCGCCATTTAAAGTGGTACGCGAGCTGGGTTCAGAACGTCGTGAGACAGTTCGGTCCCTATCTGCCGTGGGCGTTGGATGATTGAAGGGAGTTGCTCCTAGTACGAGAGGACCGGAGTGAACGAACCTCTGGTGTTCGGGTTGTCACGCCAGTGGCACTGCCCGGTAGCTAAGTTCGGAATCGATAACCGCTGAAAGCATCTAAGCGGGAAGCGAGCCCTGAGATGAGTCATCCCTGACCCCTTGAGGGTCCTAAAGGGCCGTTGGAGACCACAACGTTGATAGGTGGGGTGTGTAAGCGCGGCGACGTGTTGAGCTAACCCATACTAATTACCCGTGAGGCTTAACCATACAACACCCAAGAAGTGTT
>NZ_JAPCIV010000086.1:0-4756 GCF_027707585.1 Aeromonas sp. QDB39
TCTGTCAAAAATACAGGGATGCTGGCACATCTCTCCCCTACCTATAACGTGCAAACCAGCGATTTGAGGATAAAAGTCGCACGTGACGCGAACAGCAAAAACGTTCGTCCCTTATCTCCATTAAGTCGTGAATCATTGGCTATCTTGACCCAGCATTTACCACAAACAGCAGAGGAACTGCGTTTACAAGTGCTGCTATCTATTGATACTGGGCTACGCATTAATGAAGTCGCAACATTAACCATTGATGCTCTAAATACGGCCACGCCACTGGCTGAAAGCCAACACCGTTATGAACTATTGCTCTCACCACAAGTAACTGGTGTTCAAACCAAATATAGTAAATCAAGACAGATTGAAATCTCAGCGCAATTGTTGGCAGTGTTGAATGAATATCGCGCCTCAGAGCGCCGCCTAAAACGCTTAACCAAACTCTACGAAAAAATTGAGCTCTTGACCGCTCCTAAAGCATCTTTTCATCAAGCAGCTATAGATACTCTTCAATGGTGCAAAAAGCACGAACCACTTTTTGTCAGCAACCAAGGAAATCCCGTAACCGCTAAATCCATCGAGGCTCGCTGGACAGAGTTCAGGACTCAGCTCAAACAGGTTCATCCATCATTTACACATCGCTTTCATGATCTGCGTTCCACCTACGGCACCTATCGTCTCAATGATCTGTTGGAAGCCAACTTTCCAGCCGTGGAGTGTATGGAGCTGCTAATGGGCTGGATGGGACACAAAAACGAGTCCACCACTTGGAAATATCTACGTTTCTTAAAACAGAAAGAGGCGTTCAAAGTAAAATTTGGGATGCTCGATAGCATCATGCATGAGGCGTTGGGTGGTAACGATGAATAATGTTACCTACATCAGTGGTTGGAATCCCAAGTTGTGTATTCAGCTTGATGACTACAGGGCTGACTTCAATCGCTACCTTTTCAAGGGATTACCTTCGACCGTAGCGTTGCAACAAGGTGGTGAATTTAACGAGGCCGACCGCAAGCAAATTATTTACCAATTGAAGTCACAGTTCGACGAAAAAATTGAAGAAGGCGGTAGTCTAGCCTCACATAAAACTATATTTGTACACACTGCTCAGTATCTAAAATGGTGTGACGAGCATAATACACCCGCATTTACACAGCGATCTTTAGAAGGCTATATGTCTTATATGGATACTAAAGTGATGCTAGGACAATACAAAGGAAATAGCTATAAAAAAACCCGCTCAGTCATGGTCACGTTATTTACTAAGTATCTAGAACTACCGACAAGTTATTTCGATAGAATAGTGATCAGAGATGGGAGCGACTGTGAGCCATTTGAGGCTTACAGTCGCAGCGATCTAAATCAACTGCTGCCATTTCTAAGGTCGCTGTTTAAGCAAACCTATCAACAGTTCATCCAAAACCCAGAAAAACATATTAACAGTAGCTTCAAAACAAAAACGATGACGTTTCAGTGGCAAGGGCAGCAGTACCCGCTAGCCATAGGAATAACAAAAATGATGTGCGCAGCGACCTACTTACTGTCTTACTACACTTACGCCAACACCAGTGATTTGTTCAAACTAAAACAGCCGAACAACGCCTCAACAAAGGCTGATGAAGTGTGGTACACCATGCCAGCGTTTAAGCGTCGTGCGTTTAAAACCATCCAACTTGAGATGGGTGGACATGAATTAGAAATCCCCAAGTATGCCTTGGATTTTTTTGATAAATTGCTGGCTGCATCCAAATACATCCATGATGGTGAAAACGCCACTTTGCTGCAAACGGTTATCTCAAAAAAAACACAACCTTTAACATCAAAGGTGCTAGAGGCCTTCCTGAGTATATGGGTCGAAAAGCACTTTACCTTTACCGATCAAACTAACCGCCGCTTACGGCCAGTCATAAGCCGTTTTCGCGAAACAGGAGCACAGTTAACAGCTTACCACCAAGGTGACTTGGCTAACGATCTCATGCTCAACAATACCCCTAAAACACGCAAAAAACATTATAGCGAAGGTAGTAAAATCGCTAACAATGGCATGATGCAAGATACTATGTCCATTCGTGAGGCGCAGATAAAAAATAAGATTGACGTAAAAGAGGCACAGAAAAGCTTAGGGATTGAGGTACTAGTTATTGATGCGGAATATAAAGTCAACCTCCCTAATTTAAGTCGAACACCCAACGGTGGAAGTTGTAAGGCCCCCTTTGGCGAAAGGTCTGATAAATACGCACGCAAAGCGCAACAGCATGGACTACTTAAAGAGGGGGAGCGTTTAGCCTGCGCAGATCTGCTAGCTTGCTTCGGCTGCCCTGACCAAGTAATAGTTCAGTCTGTTTCTGACATTTGGTGTTTACTGTCGTTTAAGGCATGTATTGAGGAGTCGCTGTATCTACATTTGGATGCCAGCCACTACCGCAAAAATTTCCAGAAAATCATTAACTTTATAGATTTAAACATATGCCCGACCATCAATAAAAAGATACTAAAGCAAGCCGAAGAAAAGTTAAATGACGAAGGTTTACACCCAGCCTGGGACGACAGTGCATATCTGTTAAATCTGCTGCCCCAACCCAGAAGGTAAAACAATGGACACGACACACCTCTATTCCAGCAGTTTTCCTGATCAGCATAAAGTTCAGGACATAGATGTGGTCAAACTCTACCATGAAGGGAAATTTGACAAACTTGATATTGTCACAGTCTGCAAAGACATAGATGGTCAGGTTACTGCCAGCTTTGGACAAAACGTTTGGAGTTGCATGCCATTTTCTCGAAAAAAAAATGCAAATAACCTTAATTTCAAAGAGTTCGACTATACGCCAAAACTGCAACGAGAGCTTAAACTTATCACCTATGGTTGGTTATTTAACAAAAGTCCTAAGAATATAAAGGCAGTGAAATTTTCGAGTGTTTATGTTCGGCTTACGGCAATTAAACGCGCTTACCAGTTTTTATTTAAAAGCAATCTCAGTTCCCTAAGCGCACTATCTCATTCAAACATCTGGGTAGAGTTTGAGAACTATTTGATATCCCAAAAATTATCCCAGAGTGCGCTCGAACAAACTTTTGTTGCAGTTAATGCTGCGACAGACTTTGCCTCGTGGCACAAGTTAGAATTGGGCTTAACTCCCATTAAAGCCAATATAAAAGCGAAGTCCCTCAGTTCGAAGGAGGCGCAACAAACTCTCGTGATTCCAGAGCGCTTATGTGATGCCATCTATGGTAAAGCGATTGAGTTAGTAGAGAGTGCTTACCCACACCGGAAACTAATTTCAGACACAGAAAAAGCCCTACAAGAAAACTATAATTTAGCTAAGAGCATCTTGGATGTGAAGATTAAATCTGGATCAATGTTTTCTTTTATTAATATTGATGGGAGCATCAACAGACATAAATACGCTTCTGCAATCGTAGATAACAAACCTCAAGGGCAGAGAAAAATTCTATCCACTTTAGCCAACAAACTCCCCAGCATTAAATTAACGCATGGACACCATTTCCAACGTTACTTATCAAATCTCATCACCGCAAGTTACATTATCTGTGGCGGCTTTAGTGGAATGCGAGACTCGGAACTGAATAAACTAGCTCCTGGCTGTTACTACAAAGATACGTTCGAGGGGCGGGATTACCACATGCTGCAATCTCACAGCTTTAAGCTCGGTGAAAAGCGTGAAACATGGGTGACGGCCGCATCATCAAAAATTGCCATTGAACTGATGACCGTACTTACGGAAAACTGGCGAAAAGACGTTAACTACCCGAATGAAAAATACGCTAATACACTATGGGTAAATCAATATAAACGCTCAATACCTCCTGTACTTATCAACAATTGGAGTGAGCGATTAAAGCGCTTTTGTCGTCAGTTTGATTTCTCTGTTACCGAAGCCGATTACCAAGAGTGCCTTATGTCTAACCCTCGATCATTGGTACGCGTGAAAGAGGACGTAGTACCAGGGCAACCTTGGCCTTTGACTCCACACCAATTTAGGCGCACGCTGGCATTTTATTGCATTAAAAACCGCTTTGGCACCTTGGTTGCGCTTAAGCAACAGTTTAAGCATCTATATTTGTCTATGACGGAGTGGTACACCAATGGCGGAAAACTAGCTAGTTTTCACAATTTAAAAATTGATGACAAGATGCGTAACTTATTGGCTGACATTAATGCTGAATGCACAGCAAATAAAATTTTCAAGCAATGGCACTCGGATGAAACACTGTCAGGAACCCATGGTAAGGCCATTATGAAGATGCGCGGTGATGTGCCAACCATTTATGGCTCTTGGGAGGTGATTTACAAAGCGGTTAAAGAGGGGAAACTAACCCTTCATGGCTCTATGCACAGCTATTGTAAGTCGGGATACGACTGCGATATGGATGGTGTTGTCACACCACAATTTTGCGTAGATTGTGGTTCTGGCAGTAGCATTATTGACGAGCAACAAGCCAAATGGTGGCAGAAAAAACACAACAGTTTAATCGCTTATATGGCGTCAGGTGACGATATTTCTGTGACCGAACGCAGCCATTACATCACTCAGATACGAGCAGCAGAAAATGTAATGTCAGACTTTGGCATGATATATACCCCCTTTGAGCCTGAACTTAAGGTAACGACAGTATGAACAAAAGTGAGAACACCTTAATGGTCTTAGAGGCGGCGTTGGAACGCATCATACAAGGTCAGCCTAAACGTATCCCTAAGAGCCGCAAACTCAGCGTCAGAGCTGTAGAGGAGGAGGCTAACCTA
>NZ_JAPCIV010000087.1:0-4319 GCF_027707585.1 Aeromonas sp. QDB39
AACGTCAAACTCTATGGCCTCAACCTGACAGGCCGCATGCTTAGCGTACGATTTTGTCCGTTTTCTCTACCGTCCCCGATGGGAGGCCCTTCAGGGCACTCCGGTGTGGGCTCTTCCCGCCAGTCTGTTTGGTTGCCGACCTGGATGATGAACTCGATCGCCACCACGGCATCTTTGCGCTTGGCCAGTGCCGAGGCTGTATCGAGTTTGCCCTGATCCCACTCGACCTTGGTGTACATCTGACGATCCGTAAACCATGCCCGCTTGGGAAGCTGGCTGCTGGTTTCGTGGAGGCGGAGGTTATGTCCCTGAGCCCTGCCAATGTCGGCTTTGCTCATCTTGGCTACGGCGAATGTGAACTTCATCGGGGGTTTCGAGGGTTGCGGCTTTGGAGTTCAAAGTGTACTCCTTACACTTTGCTTCGCAAAGAAGGAGCCCTGCGGGGCAAAAAAGACCTGCCGCGCTACGCTTGCCTCCTCCCGATCTGGAGGAGGCAGACTGCGCTAGCCTCCCCCTGTTCGGGAGGTTTCCGCGAAAAGCGTAATTGCAACAAGAGGGGGGATCCCTGACTACCTACGAAAGTGGGGCCACTGGCCCCACTATGAATTTCGCATGCGAAACTGGTGGGGCATTGTGCCCCACTCTCAGTAAACGAGAGATTTGATGTGTTTGCCCTTAATGGCATTTTTTCTTGCGAGCATTTTTGCTTTGGCGTCTTCGTGTGATGTGAAGACCGCTCTTCCTTCGGCCAGTTTTGTGAAGGCTGCTGTTATCTGCTCTTCGAGCCATGAATCATGGTCTTCTTGCTTTCTTTGTTCTTCTGCCAGCTTTTCTGCCAACTTGCGGCATTCGTCGCTCAACGTAGTTCCATTTTTATCTGCATACATCTGGGCTAATCGCTTTGTCTCTTCACTGACTCTGAATTGAATTCTTGCATCCATTGGTCGCCTCGTGTGGGTTGATCTGGTGGGGATCTCTATGGCGGATGTTAGCACGCATGTGCTGACATTTGTTTACTGTAGTACACAAAAATAATATTAAAAACATATGAAAACATACTGATGTTGTTTTTATTTTGTTGTTTTTAAATGGTTTTTTCATAAAAGGACTCATTGCGGACTCATTCTCTTATTCATGCCTCTGTTGTCACGTTTATGGATTTTTTGTTGTGTGCGATATCGCGCGGTGTGGAGTGTTTTTGTGTTTATGTGATTTTTTTAATTATCGCGTTTCGTGGTTGGTTGGCGATCTGTTGTGGAGTGTTGATCGATCGGTGGTGTGGGAGTAGAATTGAGGTATGTGATCGAATGGAGGGTTTTGACGTGGCGTTTAAAAGTCAGATGGAAAGCACGAAGGTATCTTCACGCAGAGGGTCAGCCTCTCCACTTACAGTGTCTCAGTCATATAAACAATCAACAAAGGCTGAAGAGCTGTCATTCCGGATATCCGCTAAATTGCTGGCGGACATTGGGCTGAAGAATGGCGATAAAGCTGACGTTCTGTTTGATGATGAGACTAGCCGTTGGATGATCAGGCCATCCCAAGACGGTTTCACTATCTCGGGTAAAGCTGAAGCCCCTACAGGGTTGATCCGGTACACACTGAAGGTTGGGCATGCCCGACTGACGAATAAGCGAGCGGATCTACCTGTCAAAAAAGAATGTGATATCGATACGCTGTCCATATCGGAACGCTCAATCATTTTCGCTCTTCAGCAAGAAGGGGCGTAAATGAACAGTTTCTCGCTAGGTTGGGAAGATGCAGCGTTAGATGATCGTGTCGCTATCTATGAGTTTCTGGTGGAGTTTAACCTGGAGGCTGCGGAGAGGACTGATCTGCTGATTGAGGCAGCTGCAGAGTCTTTGATGCAGCACCCCAATCGGCATCCTGCATGCTCTGGTGGAAAGGGGAGAAAGATGGTTCTGACAAAGATCCCCTTTATCTTGATTTACAGCGTTGATACCAAAATCAACTGTGTTCGAGTGCTGCGAGTGTTTCATCAAGCACAGAAGATCCCGAAGCTAGATCATTGACGATCTTCAGGCGTTCAGCGTAACCTGTTCGCCAGAAACGAAAAAACCACCCTGGCAGGTGGTTTGTTCGAAGGTACTTTGAGTTGGCGCTCTCTGTACCTGGTAACAGCTTCGGGCGGAAGCAGCTACCGTAATACCCTTTCAGTTTAGCGGCCTACGGCCCTATCAATCAAGTAGTCTCTCGCCCGAACCCTGTTACCGTTGGCCTCTGCCAATGGCGATTAGTCGTATCCGCTCGAATTGGAAGCATGTTGATGTTGTCGAGCGGGTGTAGGGGTCGGGCCGAACGGGGAATCCTCACATACGGCCCAGCGTGCGACGCGCACCATAGCCTCCCATGGTTCGCAACCTTGGGGCACCAGCACCGAGCGCAACGGGGAACCAACCACGGCCAGCTCGATAAAAACGGCGCGGCAGTCCGGCCCACAGGTGGGGACTGAAGCAGGTGCAGAGTGGCAAGGTGTGTCTCAGGAGCGCGTGAGGGGGAGCTGCCGCAAGCAGCCTCAATAGTCCTGAGCAAGGCGAGCTATCCAGCGTAACTACGTCATTTTTAACGTAGCCAAGCAGGAGGGCGAACCTATCTTGAAGCGCAGCGAAAGATAGGTTCGCCTGTGTTTTACGCTCTGTCTTTCAAACAAAAAAAAGAGAGATGATCTTGGCGAGGTGGGTAACTGCGCCCGTCCGTCCACATGCCATTGGTTCGGCTTGTGGGCGGCAGCAGTTATCCACGGAAGCGGGTTTGGTTCTGGCCGGAGGTACGTATGGGGTTCGATAAGCACGGGATCGAGGTCGATGGGGACTGTATCTGGCTACTGGACGCAGGCGGCCAGCGCCTGTGCGACCTGACGGAGATGCAGTTGCTCGATTTTGGGAGGCGGATCAGCGTTGAAGGGGGGCTGCTGAACTTCGATTTGGACG
Source organism: Aeromonas sp. QDB39 (assembly GCF_027707585.1). Classification (NCBI taxonomy): domain Bacteria; kingdom Pseudomonadati; phylum Pseudomonadota; class Gammaproteobacteria; order Aeromonadales; family Aeromonadaceae; genus Aeromonas; species Aeromonas sp. QDB39. The sequence continues at coordinate 2,952 of NZ_JAPCIV010000087.1, forward strand.
CAGCAGAATGGCGCGAACGCCTGATTGCCTTGGGCCTTGAGCCGCATTGAAAATCATTTTCCGAATTCGATGATTCAAATCGCCAAATTGATTGCTTTAGGCTCCCGAAGGGGTAATATCAAATTGTCTATTTGATATCTCAGATTGGAGATTTGATGATGCAGGAGAAAGAGGCTAAGACGGTGTTCGACATGGGGGGATTCTCCAAGGCGATGATCGTCCCCACCCCCATGGGTTCTGGGTTCCACCTCCACTTGGTGCGCTTTGGCAAGGCGGGTACCGAAGTCGTGGAGCGGCAGCGCGGAGGCTGGCGGGTGTTCTCTTCCATCGATGCGGCTGCCAACACGGCCCACGGTATTGGCTTTCGCCGCATCGAGATCGACCTGAGCAGCCGCTAGGGTCGCGCCCATCGCAGCAGGATGGCCAGCGCCCCCAAGCATGCCGCCCCTTCCCACCATGCAGGGGCTGCCCAGCTGAATACGTCATGCAGGCCAAGCAGCCCCATGATCCATCCACTCGATGAGCTGCTTGCCCCCTTTACTGCCAGCACTGCTGCCATCAGCCCTACAACCTGCCATGCCTTCATCGGCCCATCCCCTTACCGCGGCTCCGCTTTGGCTGTAGCTCTTGCAGTTTCTCCTCCAGCTCGTTGTTCTGCTCCGAAAGCGTTCGGTTGTAGCCCTTGAGCTTGTCGATCTCCGCCCCCTGTCTGGCTATCACGCTCTGGGCGCTATCGAGCGCCATGGTGAGCCGCTTAACCTCCCCCTGTGCCTTCTGGAGCTCGCTCTGTGCCTTCTGTGCCTCTGCGGTAGCCTGCTGGGCCAGCTCCACGTTGTCCGCGCTATAGCGGCCCTTCTGGCGGCTAAACAGGAGCTGCTTGAGCTGGGCATTCTCCTCCTGCAGTGCGGCGTTCTCCCGCTCCAGCTTCTGGGCTTTGGCGTGGCCGCTCATCTTGTCGATCAGGGTCGGGGCTGGGGCGGTGCCGGCGCGCAGGTCTGGCCGGTGCGGGTTTCCCCCCAGACCGTTGGGGGTGTACACGCAGGGGATCTTTTCGTTGATCGTGGCGTGGCATCGGCGCCGGATCCCCGCCAGCTTTCGGCCGCCATCCAACCACGCTTTCGCCTGCAGCTTGCCGTCTTTGATCGGGGTGGCAATCACATGGAAGTGCGGGGTGCTCTCGTCCATATGCAGCTGGATCGATACCACGTTATCGGGACCGAACTCCTTATCGGCCCATGCCTTGACCTGCTCCCCGAACGGGGTGAAGAACTGCCCCATATCACGCTCGATGGGGGGAACCGCAGAATTCGGAAAAAATCGTACGCTAAGCTAACGGTGTTCTCGTGACAGCTCTTTGACTAGGCTTTC
>NZ_JAPCIV010000088.1:0-3566 GCF_027707585.1 Aeromonas sp. QDB39
CAGGTGGTTTTTGACGAACTTCTGAAAGCAGCCTGATTTTTAATCGGGAATTGCACTTCGAAGTTGAATTCGCGCTGGACCACATAATAGATGCAACACATTGACTTGGTGAGCCGGCTATTACCTCTTAGATCACCAATAAAATACATTGAGGAGTTGTTGGGATTCCGCGTTACTTCGAGCGACTTCAGTTCGTCACGAGATTGAATAATGGTTATTTCCGTTTATGTTTATAAAGTTTCTGTGCTGTTTTGACCAATGTTTGTCCAAACGAGCTGGTACTGCCTGTGAATAGTAACATTTTATTGTGGCATCTAGTCATACAAACAGTAGATTCATTATATTCCAACAAGAAGAATACCCGCATTTTGGAATAATGTTGACTGTTTTTCACAAAACAGTGTGAATGATAGGGGTCTCAAGCCGGCAAATCGTTATGTCCTAATCAGAGTTAGCTATCAGGAAGAATCGCGAGTTTGCATGCAGGTCTGGATTGCTTGACATATCTGCTCCACCGCATTGAGTGCTCTTGGGGTGAAACGGTGCAGCTCATCCGAGTTGATGAGTTGCAGACGCTGATGGCGAACGGCATCCACCATGGGCCACTGTTGCCAGTGGCGCAGGGCGTCAGCGTCTTGACTCCCTGCCAGGATCAACGCCGGATTGGCCTTGATCACCTGCTCCAGGCTGACCTGGGGATAGGGAGTGGGGGCATCCGCCATCAGGTTATCCCCGCCACACAACTCGATGGCCTGGGCGGGCCAGGCGTTGCCGCTGACGCTGGTCAGCGGTGGATACCAGAGCTGGTAGAACACCTTGATATGCTTGGGTTTGCCGTAGCGCTGCCCAAGGTTGGCTAGGCGGTCGAGATAGGCGTCGGCCTCGGCATTGGCGGTTTTTTCCACCCCCAATGTTTTTCCCAAGGCCCGCATTTCGGTGGCGAGGGAGGCAAAGTCGGTCGGTTCTGAATAGAACACCGGGATCCCCAGCTGCTCGACGGGGGCCAGCATACGGGATTGGGCGGAGCGCCAGGCGACGATCAAATCGGGCTTTTGGGCCAGCAGGGCTTCCAGATTGATGCTGCGGTAATTGGCCACCTGGGGCAGGCGTTTGACCTCGGGCGGATAATCGGAGGCATCGTCGGTGGCCACGATGCGATCACCGGCACCGATGGCAAACAGCAGTTCGGTCAGATGAGGAGTGAGGCTGACGATGCGTGCAGGCGTCCCGGCCAGCAGGGCGGGCGACATGCACAACAGGCAGAGCAGGGTGAGCCATCTAGCCATGCAGGTGCTCCAGCACAGTGAGCAGCAATGCCAGCGCCAGCCAGCCCCAACCGGCTTGTTGCAGGCGGTTTAGCAGACGCAGGGCTGTACCGACATCCGGCTCGGCGGCGGCGTCAAACACGGGAAAACGGATCAAGCTGCCCTGATAGTAACGGGGGCCACCGAGCTTGCAGCCCAGCGAGCCGGAGAGCAGCGCCAGCAGTATTCCCATGGCGGGGTAGGGCCAGAGCATGGCTGTACGCAATCGGCTGGCCAGCTTGCGCAGCTGGGTCAGGCACAAGGGCAGCGCCAGCAACAAGATGGCAGGGGTACACAGGGCCTGGTAGAGCACGGCGGCGGCCCGGCCAAAGTGGGCAAAGGCTGGCAGTTTCGGGCTCCAGCCCTGGTTCATCAGCTGGGCGAGGCGCCACAACAGGGCCCCCTGCACCCCCGCCAGGGCGAACCCCAGCAGCGGGCCGGCCCACTGCCCGACCAGGCGCAGGGCGCAGCTTTCACTGACCGCCTTGGCAAGCCCCATCAGGGAGAGTTTACCGGTATCTCGTCTGAGCCAGGGGGCGGCCTGCAACCTGGCCACCACCAAGGTATCCTGGTCTGTCAGTGCGCGAGTGGCACGGGCCAGCTCCCGCAGCGGACGCGATTCCAGCATCAGCAGCAGAAACAGCAGATCGAACAGCTGCTCCGAGAGCGAAAGATTGCGAACCGCCCAGAGTCCGGCGGCGCACGGCAGCCAGACAATCAGCATGGCCAGCAGACCGGCCTGCAATTGCTGACCGGGGGCGCCATCGGGGCGACACACCTTGTGACCCAGCCGGGTCAGCAGGGGCACGACGGCGGAGAGCCGATAGTGGGCCGGCCAGGGCACGATGGCCTCCAGCAGCGCGGCCCCGAGCAAAATGGCCGCCGGAGTGGCGGCCATCTGTTCCAGCGTGGTGAGTGGGATCACAGCTTGCCGAGCATCTTGATGATCACCTCTGCGGAGTGCTTGCCGGCCACCTCGATGAAGGCATCGAAGGATTCGACCTGTTCCTTGCCGGCGATGTCGGACATGGCACGCACCACCAGATAGGGCACCTTGAACATGTGGCACACCTGACCGATGGCGGCGCCTTCCATCTCGACCGCCAGCATCTGCGGGAAATCGGCGCGAGCCTTGGCGATGGCGTCGGGCTTGCACATGAACTGATCGCCGGTGCAGATGAGGCCAACCTTGGTCTGATGCTTGCCTTGCTCGGCGATGCAATCTTGGGCGACAGCGATGAGCGTTTCGTCGCAGGGGAAGGCGGCCGGTTGCTGCGCCATCTGGCCCATCTCGTAGCCAAAAGCGGTGACATCCACATCGTGGAAGCGCATCTCGCTGGCGATCACCACGTCACCTATGTGCAGGTCCTGGGCAAAGCCGCCGGCAGAACCGGTATTGATGACGTAGTCGGGGGCGAATTTTTCCAACAGCAGGCTGGTGGCGACGCTGGCGGCGACTTTACCGATGCCGGAGCGGGTCAGGATCACCTCTTTGCCTGCCAGGGTGCCCTGATAGAACTCGCAGCCGCCCAGTTGCAGGGTGGTCGGGTTGCTCATCTGGCTGCGCAGCAGGGCCACTTCCTGTTCCATGGCGCCGATAATACCTACTTTCATCACTCACCTCGTCTTGATGGCCATGCGGCCGAATAAGTTGTTGTGGATCATAACAAAAGTTGGCGATGGCGCCGAGCATTCCGATACTGCGCGATGTGAAGGGGCGCTTAAGGGTAGCGCTTGGCGAGGTTAGCCAGCTCGCCGCTGTCTGCCAGCCGTTGCAGGGCATTGGCGAACAGGGCCAGCCGGGCAGGGGAGGTGCGCTGGTAAAACAGGATGTAGAAGGGAATGGTCTCCATGGCGGTGGGGAGGATGCGAATTTGGCCGCTCAGGTGGTGGCGCAGCAGGTCGGCCTCGAAGCCGGGTGAGCGGTAATAGACGAAGCGCCCTCGTTTCATCAGCAGCTTGTCATAATTGGCAGCACTGCTGATCCCGCCGCTGTCGATGACGAGTCCCTGCAGGGCCTGCAGTCGTTCGATGGCGCCGCTGCCGTGATTGATGAGGATGATGCCCTCTTCGCCAAGAGCCCTGACGTCGTTCCACTGGCGGATCTCGACCGGATCATCGCTGCGCACCGCGAGGTGGTAGCGCACGGTGAAGATGGGGGGCTGCAGATAGAGGAAGTGGTTGCTACCCTTAGGTAGCGGTGTAGGAAAAGCAACCCACACACATAAGTAAATCTGGAAAAGGGCCTGCCACTGTCTATAC
>NZ_JAPCIV010000089.1:0-3373 GCF_027707585.1 Aeromonas sp. QDB39
GGGTATACGGATTTAATGGTTGATGGGGCACCTTCACCCCATCAATCTGATACCACCCTCAGATGGTTGATAGATCGACTCCGTAGTTGAGTTCCTCTGCGAAGTCCGGCAGTCCGTAACCGATGGTTTTCTTGTAGAAAGGAGAGACCTTCGCAGTCGGTGCCTTCTTCTTGTGCTTCGTGGTGTAGAGCATTCGTGCCCGCATCACCTCGAAGGAGTAACCGCGCCCTTCACGGTTCTTGTCCTTGGCCAGTCGGTTGATGGACTCTGTGTAAGCGTTGGTGACGGGCATGTCCGTCTCGAAGTAGGTCATGGTCTCTTCGCGCCAGTTTCCCACTGCCCTGACCAGATCGCTCCAGACTTCCTTTTGGCCCTTCGGGATGGTGGCTATCCACTCGTCCAGGGCGGCTTCTGCCTGGAGCCGTGTGGTGGCGTCCCAGATGCCGTAGAAGCGCTCCTTGTGCTCGTAGGCGGCCAGCAGTTGCGGGAACGCGCCTGTCCAGGTCTCCATGATGAGGCGCTCCCGGTCTGAGACTTCGTGAGCGCGTTTCAGCAGGATTTTCCGGTCTCCCTTGAGAGTCCGGCTCTGGGACGGTTTCAGCTCCTTTCTGAGGTCCTTGCGCACTCTCTCTAGGGCATCGTTGGCCATGCGCACCACATGGAACTTATCGACCACGATACGGGCCTGGGGCAGCACAGCCTTGACCGCTGCCCGGTAGGGGTTCCACATGTCCATACTGACGATCTCGACCTTCTGCCGGTCTTTCAGCTTCATCAGGTAGTTGGTCACCACGTCCTGGCGGCGGGTGGCCAGCAGGTCGAGCAGGGTTCGCTCCTCAATGTTGGTCAGAATGCAGCGGTAGCGCTTGTTCAGGTATAGCTCGTCAATGCCCAGGATGCGGGGCGTCTCGAAGCGGTGCCAGCGCCCCAGCAACTCGGCGCGGGCGTTGAAGATGTCGCGCACCGTCTTCTCGTCCAGGCCGGTCTGTGCCGCCACAAAGGTGTAGGGGTGGTTGAAGGATTCCTTCTCCACGTACTCATGCAGCCGCAGTGTCATACGGAATCCGTCCACCATCTCCGGTAGCTGGGGCCTGAATGTTGTCTTGCAGGCCCGGCAGGTGTATCGGCGGCGGACCACCCAGAGAGTGACCCGCTTGCCGTGGATGGGCAGATCACGATAGGGAACGTCACGCTTGCCGAACCGTACGAACTCACCCTGCACGCCGCATTCCTCGCAGGCGATGGGATCGGGCACGTCCACCTGGAAGTGCATTTCGTCGTCGGTTGATTTGCAGCCCAGTACTTGGTATTGCGGCAGGTGAAGGATGTTGTCGGGAAGTTCGGTCATGGTGTTGTATAGGCGTAGGTGTCAGTCAGATCCATCCGACTCAGCATTGGTGTTTGCTTTTTTACCCAACAAGCTGCTGGAAACTAAAAGTAAGGCACCGAGGACAATTGCAATATCAGCCAGGTTGAAGGCCGGCCAATGCCAGTCTCGCCAATAGAAATCAAAGGAATCCACAACATAGCCGCGAAAGACCCGGTCAATCAGGTTGCCCATGGCGCCACCGAGGATAAGACTGTAAGCGATGGCTTCTCCTTTATGACGATTTTCAAGGATCAGCTTGATCAGAAAAATCGAGACCACTACCGCGATTCCGATAAAAAAGTAGCGCTGCCAGCCTCCACCATTCGCAAAAAGACTGAATGCGGCACCGGTATTCCATACGTGTACCCAGTTAAAGAATGAGGTCACTGAAATAGACTCGCCATATGCCATTGATTGTTGCACCAGCCATTTTATGGCCTGATCAGACGCTGCCAGCAGGCCCGATATGGACAACAGAGCGTACGGTGACAGATGTTTGCCAAAAATGGACATTGCTTAATCCTTGAGCGCCAGAATGCGTCTAGCACCGTTAAGTACAATTACCCCCGCGATGGTGCCGATAATCAGATCCGGATAATTGGACCCGGTCCACGCGACCAGAGCGCCGGCGGTGATGACCCCCAGGTTGATCACCACGTCGTTGGCCGAGAATATCCAGCTTGCCTTCATGTGCGCCCCGCCCTCCCGATGTTTGGATATGAGCAGCAGACAACTGGTATTGGCAATCAATGCGACGAATGCGATAGCCATCATCACCAGCGATTCAGGCTCACTACCGAATACAAAGCGTCTCACCACCTCTATGAGTACGCCCACAGCCAAGATCAGTTGCAGTACACCAGCAAGATGCGCGGCACGTACCTGCATTTTCACGCTATGTCCAACCGCATAAAGGGCAAGCCCGTACACCGCCGCATCGGCAAAATTGTCCAGGGATTCTCCAATCAGGCCGGTGGACCGGGCGATCAGACCGGCAGTCATTTCCACCACGAACAGAAGTGCATTGATGCCGAGCAACCAGCGCAGGGTCCCGGATTCTTGCTTAGCAGAAGCTGCCGAAAACTCGGCGGCCTTGATGGTCTCCGGATTTGCAGCGACGGTTTCCTGAAGCGAGGCGCCTAGCCCCAAGGTCTTCAGTTTCGAGGTGACGGGCTCGACCTCACCGTCATGCACGACCTTCAACCGGCGGTTCGACAAGTCGAAGGACAGTACCCGAATCCCCTCAACGCCGTTCAGGGCCAGGCGAATCATGCGCTCTTCTGATGGACAGTCCATCTTCGGCACGGCATAAACACTGACCCATTCCCCCGACGCATCGGAGGAGGCCTGCATATCGGTATCCGCCGCAGGCCTTGCATGGTCGCCACAGGGGCCTCCGCAGTTTTTACTCATGATATGACTCCACTTGAATGTGATCGGGTTTTCATTTAAAACTATATAGTAGCTATAATGTCAATAGCGTAGAGAATCCGTTGCGGAGGAACCCGATGCGTATTGGTCAGTTGGCACAGTCAGTAGGGGTAGATACACAGACGATCCGCTTCTACGAACGGCAGGGCTTGTTGCCGCCGCCTGGTCGGCAGGAGAACGGTTACCGTGTCTATACCGAGAAACACGTTGAGCGGCTGGCCTTTATTCGTCGCTGCCGCATCCTGGATCTGTCACTGGCAGAAATTCACGAACTAAAGCGCTATCAGGACGACCCTCATCAGTCCTGTACCGCTGTCAATGCCTTGCTCGATGATCACATCTCTCATGTACGCTCGCAGATAACCGCTCTACAGGCGCTTGAGAAACAACTCGTTTCACTAAGAGCGCGTTGCAACGATGACCGGGAAGTTAAGGCGTGTGGGGTTCTTGCTGGAATTAGCGAGGGAAGCATGCATCAGCAGTAGGTTGGAGTGCCAACCAGATAATCCGATGAGATGCCGGTTTGCCTCACTCTCATGCAAAGGTAAGATCAACCATTTAATCCGCTTACCC
>NZ_JAPCIV010000090.1:0-3279 GCF_027707585.1 Aeromonas sp. QDB39
TGGCATATGGATTTAGGGACTCAGAATACTTTTTTCTGAAAATCAAGGCGGCCTTCCCCGGAAAGCCGCGATGAACCAAAATTAATGCGGTTCAGTGTCTTGTGTCACAATGACCGGATAGCATGAAATTTTTTGTTTGACCCTGCCGACCCCCTGGGGTAAAGATGAAAGCGACCGATGAAAAATTGGTCGCTTTTTTTGTTCCACGGAAGAGGGTCGTAGATGATGAAGAGACAAAAACGGGACCGTCTGGAAAGAGCTCGTGCTCGTGGTTATCAGGCTGGCGTGGTCGGCAAACAGAAAGAAGCGTGTCCGTATCAATGCCTTGATGCCCGTGGGCATTGGCTTGGTGGTTGGCGTGATGCCATGGAAGGGCGGGGCTCAGGCCTCTTCATGAAGTAGCCGGTACTTCATCACTCATTGCAAAAGGAAAGGGGCCATGATGGCCCCTTTACGTTGTTCAATTCGACCTGAAGGTCAGACTTAGAATGCGGTGGTGTCCTTGAACAGACCCACTTTCAGATCGGTAGCGCTGTAGATCGGGCGACCATCCACTTCCACCACGCCATCGGCGATCCCCATCACCAGCTTGCGGTTGATGACGCGCTTGAAGGTGATCTTGTAGGTCACTTTCTTGGCGGTTGGCAGGATCTGGCCGGTGAATTTCACCTCGCCAACCCCCAGTGCACGACCCTTGCCGGGGCCACCTTTCCAGCCCAGGAAGAAACCGACCAGTTGCCACATGGCATCCAGACCGAGACAGCCAGGCATGACCGGATCACCCGGGAAGTGGCAATCGAAGAACCAGAGATCCGGCGTGATATCGAGCTCTGCCAGGATTTCTCCCTTGCCATGCTCACCACCGTTGTCATTGATCTTGACGATGCGATCCATCATCAACATGTTGGGGGCGGGCAGCTGACTGTTACCCTCACCAAACAGTTCGCCACGGCTGCAGGCGAGCAGCTCTTCACGGGTAAACGAGTCTTTGCCTTGTTCACACAGGGAAAGGCGGGCATCAATGGTGGTATTGTCTACGGTCACGCTGTTTATCCTTCAAATGGGTCAAAGCCGGGCCAATTTAGCGTACAGTTGTTCGCTAAACAACTCCGATCACTTCTTTTCTCACCGTCCGAACACTCGACCAAGCAGGCGGCGCAGCACGCCACCCTTGATGACGTCGGTGCCGTTGAGCTCATCCAGCCGCTGCTGGATCCGGCCGAACAGGGTATCCGGCATATCCGGCTCACCGGCAACACAGCCAGTCAGCAGCTCGATGGCCTCTTCCACATGATCCACCGGATGGATATGGAATTGGCCGGCTTCGACGGCTGCAATCACCTCATCGGACAGGTTGAGCTGCTGGGCATTGGTGCCGGGCAGCAGGATCCCCTGTTTGCCGGTGAGACCGTGGATCTTGCACACCCGGAAGAAGCCTTCAATCTTCTCGTTGACGCCGCCGACGGCCTGCACATTGCCGAACTGATCGACCGCGCCGGTCACCGCAAAGTGCTGGTAGATGGGCTGGCGGGCGAGGGCAGAGAGCAGGGCACACAGGCCGGTCAACGAGGCGCTGTCACCATCGATTTCGTGATAGGACTGCTCGAACACCAGGTTGGCCGACAGCGGGGAAGGGTTCTCGGCCCCAAACTTGTTGGAGAGATAACCGTGGATGATCATCATCGCCTTGGCGTGGATATGACCCGCCAGCTCCGCTTTGCGCTCGATGTCCGCCACATCGCCATCACCCAGATGCACTGTGGCGGTGAGGCGCACCGGCTCGCCGAAATCATAGGGATGCCCTGAGACCTGGATAACAGAGAGGCCGTTGATCTGGCCCACTTCCTCACCGTCGGTCTGCAGCAGGATCTGGCCGTCGATGACGCCCTGGTCGGACTGTTCGACCAGATAGTTGAGGCGGTAATCCTGCTCTTCCAGTGCACCGCGAATGTGCTCGTCGGTGACGACGTCCGCTTCCAGCTCGCGTGCCAGGCTGTCAGCCATCCGCATGATGGCAGAAAGTTGCACCTCGGAGAGCGACAGCCACTCCTGATGGTCGCACAGTCGGCTGGCGTGACGGCAAAGGGCGGCGAGGGCGGCTGGGGTGAAGTCCAGCAGCTCCCAGCGCTCGCGCAGCCAGGCCAGATACTGAAGATAATCGGGCAGATCCTCTTCAATGTTCACCTCGGAGACCAGATCTGCGCGCAGGAAGATACGCTCGGACATGTCGCGGTCCAGCATCTGGAACTCGGCCACATCGAGTCGATCGCCGACCAGGATCAGCTTGAGCTTGATGGGGGTGGCTTCCGGAGTGAAGAAGGGGGTGAGGGTCTTGCCTTCCTGATAGGCGTTCCAGTCCAGCTCGCCTTTTTGCATCGCGTTCTTGAGCTTGAACCAGAGATGGGGCTGATCCAGCAGCTCGTCCAGCTGCAAAATCAGATAGCCACCGTTGGCCTGACGCAGCAGACCCGGCTCCAGCAGGTGCTGGTTGGCATAGACCGAACCTTGCTCGGTCTGATAGTTGATGGAGCCAAACAGGGTATCCCAGTTCAAATCCCGCCCATAGATGATCGGCGCTTCCTGCTCTTCATGGTGGATCAGCAGATTGATGAGTACCGGATGCTGGAATTCGAGCCCTTGAGCCACGTGCGCCGCGAGATCGGAGAGGAAGTCATCGATCTTGGGATCGTTGTTCTGTTTGCGCATGATGCGGGTGACCAGGCGCTCGGCATCCAGATGATGGCTCATCAGCTTGAGCAATTCACCGACCATTTCACAGAACTCGAAGCCGGTGCCGGGTTGCAGGCGCAGCCAGATGGGCTTGAACGGGTTGTTCAGATTTTCGGTGTAGCAGAGATCGAACAGGTCTCCATCCTTGCCGTTGGAGGCGGCGATCAGCGTTTGGCAAACGCCTTCATAATCCACCCCGGGAAAACCGTTGAGCAGCATGACCGGGCAGTCGCCATCAAAGCTGGCGAGACGCTTGATGCCGGAAATGGCTCTGGGTTGCAAGGCGGCAAAAGGAATGGGTTCGAGTTCGCTGAGGGCAGGAAACTGTTCAATCGAAAAAACAGGTTTTAATTGTTCTGATGTTAATTCAGCCACTTAAGACATCCGGTCGGAGATAGGATCAATTGTTGCCATTATACACAGTTCAATAGGTGGTGACAGGAAACAAGATAGTTAATTTAACATAATATACATTATGCGCGGTGACGGGACAATCTATCGTGGCCAGCGCATCGAGAGGCTGCCGGCGCAGAGCGTTATGCCGATAAC
>NZ_JAPCIV010000091.1:0-3127 GCF_027707585.1 Aeromonas sp. QDB39
GCCCGTAAACGAAAAAACCCGCCGTAAGGCGGGTTCTTCGGAAGCCCTCGGTGTACCACCACCTTGGACTTCGTGGTAACAGCTTCAGGCGGAAGCAGATACCAAAGGTAACCGGCTCAGGGGGAGCGCAGCTACCGAATTCCAGCCAAGTTTAGCGGCAACGCGCCGCACCTTTCAAGCTAAATCCCGCCTGAACCCTGTTACCTGCTGCAAATGCGTAGCGGGAATTTATCGTACCCGTTCGGCCTTGGGCCGTGTGGCATGTTTGTGAATCAAGATGTTTTGGACATGCGCAGCGTACTGCTACCGATCAAGGGTACTGAAGGTAGCCGGAACCGATCAGCTGGTGAATGACGTAATAGGGAACCGCGCTACACGTGCCAGGCGCGGGGGAATCCCGAAGGGATATAGCCAGCTGATAGACCTGCCGCAGGGGGGGGCGATAGCGCCCAAACTGGTCAGCGTAGGGCACGCCGGAAAGGGGGAGCAATCCCAGACGGAGACGCAGAATGACGCCGGATAGCCTCAGGAAATTCATCCTGTCTGGCTAGGGGTCCGGCGTAGCCGGAAAGGCCCAAATCCGCCCGCCGGTGCTGTCTGCTTTGGCCTGTCTCTAAACACCAGATAGCGGTGTCTTGGCTCGGGGGAGCGTGTAGAGGCTGGGCTTTGAGGAAGGTCATCACCTCGACCTGACGAACAAGCCAGCAGGCAAGCGAAGCGCGGCAGGACTACCCACTGAATCCACCGGAGGTCACATGGGTTTCGACAAGCACCTGATTGAGCTTGATGGTGATCGGGTATGGTTACTGGATGCCGCTGGCAAGCGTTTGTGCGACATGGCGGACATGCAGCTGCTCGATTTGGGGAGCCGGATCAGCGTTGAAGGCGGCCTGCTCAACTTCGATTTGGAGGCCCAGAAGTGGCGTGAATGCCTCATTGCCTTGGGCCTTGAGCTGGATTGAAAATCATTTTAGCGATTCGATGAATCATATTGCGAATTTGATTGACTCCACCCCCCTATAGGGTAAAATCAAATTGTCGATTTGAGTTTTCAAATAGGGGATTTGATGATGCAGGAAAAAGAGGCCAAGACCATTTTCGACATGGGCGGATTCTCCAAGGCGATGATCGTCCCCACCCCAATGGGGGCGGGGTTCCACCTCCATCTGATCCGCTTCGGCAAGGGCGGCACCGAGGTCGTGGAGCGCCAGCGCGGAGGCTGGCGGGTCTTCTCCTCGATGGATGCAGCGGCCAACACAGCAAACGGCATTGGCTTTCGCCGCATCGAGATAGACCTCAGCAGCCGCTAGGGCCGAGCCCAGCGCAGCAGGGCAGCAAAGGCCGCCATCCATGCAGCCCCCTCGAAGTATGAGGGGGCCTCCCAGCCAAAGAAATCATGTAGTCCCAGCAGGCCCATAAACCAGCCTCCCGAGGCGGTCACCGCCCCTTTCAGGAAGAACACAGCGGCGAACAGCGCCGCTACATGCCACGCCTTCATGGGCGCGGCCCTCGGTACTGCTCGGGCTTCAGCTCGCGCAACTGTTCTTCGGCCTCGTTAAGCTGATCGGACAGATCATTGCGGTAGCCCTCCAGCTTCTTGCGCTCGACTTCCGACATGGCCAGCACGTTCTCTTTCTCCTTGAGGGCTGCTCGATAGGCTTCCAGCTCCCGATCCTTATCGGCTAGTCTGGCGGCCATCGCCTCCGCTTCCGCTTTGGTTCGGCGGGTCACTTCGTCCACCTTGATCTGGCGCTCTGCCAGCTCTTTGGCGGCCTTGGCCGCGGCGTCCCCCTGCATAGTCATTTGCAGCGAGATGCCCGTCTCTATGGCGCGTTGGCCGAGATCCAGAAGCTCCTCCTCCGAGTACATCCGTTCTTTGCTGAACAGACCCACTTCTCGGCCCTCCACGACACCCATGAGCTCATCCTTCTGCTGCTTGGTTAACTGGGGCTTGGCCGCGCCTGCCCGTTCGGCTATGCCGAGGGCCTTCTCCACAAGTTGCCGCGACATGTATTCAGATCGGGTCAAGCGCTGGCGCTTGGGACCGAGCCGAGCCATGCCGAACTTCCGGCACACGCCCGTGTATACCCGATCCTGCCAAGCTCGCATCGCCTTGTTGTGGGCTCGCAGCTGGGCGGCTTTCGGCTCGCCCTTGCGCTTGGCCTCCGCCGATGCTGCTCTGCCCTGGTGGAGGTCGTTGAACGCTTGACCTGGCTTAGGGACGGCGTAGAAGTGCAAATGCGGGTGCTTTTCGTCTTGGTGCTCCACGACCGATACCAGATTGTCCCCGTATTCGCCCTTGAGCCACTCTAGGGCCGTTTCCTTGAACTCCTGCCAGTCTTCCCCCTCTCTCGGGTAGCTGATAACGCCCGCGAGCAGCACAGGGGCATCTATGCGCAGTTTCCGGCCCTTCACGTCTTTGGCTTGTTCTCCCCATGCCTCGGCCTGTTTTACAGCATCGGAGGGGGAGCAGCCAAAGACCCTGATCGGCTCCTGCGGTGTTATCCCTTGGGCGGTCAAATGGCTGACGTGATCAGGGTGCCTCTCTGCTTCGTTGGCTATGTCCTGAGCGCTTCGAGTGCCCTGTTTTGGCTTCCGTGCGTATGAGTCTATGTGCGCAAACTGATACATCGTGCCCCCTGTTTTTGGCTCCTGTCATCTGGGCTCAAATGTAGCAGCCTGCTTGCGTTTTCCACAAGTAAAGTAACCGACTTTACTTGTTAACCTTCCGCTTCGCTGGAAGGTTAACAAGTGTCGGCCCTGCGGGGCTCAAACAGACGGCTTTGGCTATTTCGGTTGCCGGAGGTGCGCGGCGTGTGGGGGGGGGTGATTATGCGTAGGCAGGGTGCCCCGAACTGGCGCGCTATCGCTTGCCCCCCACTCGGCTCCGAACGGTCGGCCAGCCGACCGATACCGGATCGAGCGGGCCTATTTTTATGGCGGATTTGGGAGGGGGGTTACGGTAACAGTTACCGAATGGGGCGGGTGTTGTGATCCTGTAGTGATCGAAAAGCTGCTTGATCCATGATCACGGGCCAGAGTAAGCTTATGCCCGTAAACGAAAAAACCCGCCGTAAGGCGGGTTCTTCGGAAGCCCTCGGTGTACCACCACCTTGGACTTCGTGGT
>NZ_JAPCIV010000092.1:0-3105 GCF_027707585.1 Aeromonas sp. QDB39
GGGCTGGGGAAGTTGTGGCCTAATGGCTTATTTGGGCAACAACGCCTCAGGCGGTATCGATTTGGGAAACAACGCCCCACCGAGGCCATAGGCATCGATATCGTTGTTTCCGTCATCTGCCGTGTAATTACCGGTAAAGAAGTACTCAATACTTCTCCATACACTCTTTCCCATGTATTAACTCATTATGATTAAATGGAAAACCACTGCACCCTGCGCACACAATGGCCAAGTTCGGCATGAACATGACCGCGCACTGTGCAGACCCGCTGCCCTTTCCATGGCAAGAATATCCGGCGACGCAGATCGCTCACCACGGCGCGGGCGTGTCCGTATGGCGCTATCATCTCCGGAATAAAAATGTGGTCGCCGGATTGCCAATCCTCACGGATCAGCTCCCGCTCGGCGGCCAGCAAGGTGTCACGAATGGATAAAGAGACAAACGCCCAGTTGCAAAATGCAACCGGGCGTCCGCATGAGTCTTCGTAATAGCAAAACTGGTTCAATTCAAATGCTGGCAATATACGTTGCTGCCACTCGGCGACGGAATAACGCCGGTGCAGGGAGGAGTGCTGACTGAGCAGCATGACACCTCCCAACATATGTTGTTTTTGTTGCCAGTTAGGTTCCGTTGGTTGCAATACCAAGTGCATTGACTCCCCACACCGGAAACTTATTTTTTCTTGCGCGGCGCAGCCTGTGCAGTGGCGGCAGGAGCGGTTTCCTGCGCGTCGGCGGGGGCGGCCGGGATCAGGCCAGCGGCGATCAGCTTGTCGAACTCGGCCGCCATGCGCGGATCTTCAAGCATATTTTTTATCATTGAAACCATATACATAAAGCCAGCTGCCGGCATGTGCACCGTCTGTTTCAGCGCCAGCTCATTGTCGCTTTCGGCCATGACGCCCTGCGCCATCTTGAGCGGATCCTGGCCGACGAAATAGAGGGAGAAAATCCCCTTGTTGTAGTTGACGCTGGATACTGTCTGTACAAACTGCTCTGTCATATAAATTCCATTATCAATAAATATAAGGTAAAACAAAAAACAAAAATCCCACCAAAGATAAATCAACATGGTGCTAACATTTCATTTTTCGCTATATTTACCATATTTGAAAATATTATTTGATTCAATTAAACAATGATTCAAAAATAGAGTAATTACGTCAAAATAAATATCAACAAACTCATTAAGGTTAATAATGAGGCCACACTTGAGATTACCTTCAGATATATTAACTCAGTCAATTTATTATTGATTTTGTCAGCGCACATAATATTTGACAGATAATTATCGGCTCGTTAGTATGCGCGCCCTGCCTGCAACAGGTCACCTTGCCCCATATAAACAGGAGGGGTTTAAACGCGGCAACGGGGTATATTATGACTGCGCATGACGAGTCTGTTTTGGCATGCTTGAAGATTATTACCGGATTATTGGGCTGTCCCCCTAAAGATATAGATATCACGCCAGACGAACCCTTTGATATTATTGTCGACAGGCTGCAGCAGCAGACCGACAGCCGGATCCGCCAACGTCACATTGCTCCCCGCAAACTCGCCAAACAGACGCTCCCCCTGGTCCTGCTCAGTGACAACGGCAACCCCTGCGTCCTGGCCCAGCGTCAGGGGGAGCAGGCCCTGATCCTGGACCCCGCCGTCGGCAATCCCCAGGTCATCGACCAGCAGGCACTGCTGGCTCGCTGGAACGGACGAGTCTATCAAGTACGCAGACAGCAGAGCCGCTTTGACATCCGCTGGTTCATTCCGGCCTTCCTGCAGCAGAAACGGCTACTGGGGGAGATATTGCTCTTTTCGCTGGTCTTGCAGCTCCTGGCTCTCATCTCCCCGCTCTTTTTTCAGGTCGTCATGGACAAGGTGCTGGTGCATCAGGCCTGGTCGACGCTGGATGTGCTGGTGTTCGGGCTGCTGATCACCGCCCTGGTGGAGGTCTGTCTGCGCGGATTGCGGGAGTACCAGTACGCCCACACCGCCAACCGGATCGACATCCAGCTCGGCCTGCGCATGGTGCAGCACCTGTTTGCCCTGCCCCTGCTCTATTTCAAGAGCCGCCAGGTGGGGGCCATCGTGACCCGGGTGCAGGAGCTCAATACCATCCGCGAGTTCCTGACCGGCACCATGTTCACCCTGACGGTGGACGTGCTGTTCATGTTCGTCTTCCTGGCGGTCATGGCCAGCCTCTCCGGCATGCTGACCCTGGTGATCCTGCTCTCCATCCCCGCCTATGTACTGATCGCCTGGTGGATCACGCAGCGCATGCAGCAGGCTGTCGAGCAGCAGTTCGGCCACGCCGCCGCCAACACCGCCTTCTTGAACGAGACGGTCGCCGGCGCCGAGACCCTCAAGAGCCTGGCGCTGGAGCCGCGCTTCGTGCGGCGCTGGGATGAGCAGACCAGCCAGATGGTAACCGCCGGTTACCGGGTTCAGCAGCTCAACAACGCCTCCCAGCACGGCGTCATGTGGCTGCAAAAACTGGTGAGCGCATGCGTGCTCTGGCTCGGTGCGAGCGAGGTGATCAGCCTGCAGCTCACCATCGGCCAGCTCATCGCCTTCAATATGATGGCCGGCCACGTGGCCCAGCCCCTGTCACGGCTGGTCGAGCTGTGGGGCCAGTTCATCCAGACCCGGATCGCGGTGGACAAACTGGGTGACATGCTCAACCTGCCCCCCGAACACCAGCGTGACGGCGCGGGTCAGGTGAGTGCTGGCGCCATTTTGCTGGAGCGGGTGCGCTTTCGCTATCAGCCGGACGCCCCCCTCATCATCGATGATCTCTCCCTGACCATAGCGGCCGGCGAAACGCTCGGGGTTGTCGGCGGCTCAGGCTCGGGCAAGAGCACCCTGGCCAGACTGCTGCTGCGCCTCTACCAACCCGAGCAGGGCGAGATCTTCATCGACGGCCAATCCATCCGCCAGCTCCCCCTCCACCACCTGCGTCAACAGATGGGCGTGGTGCTGCAGGAGAACCACCTGTTCAACAAATCGGTACGGGACAACATCGCCCAGTCGATGCGGCGTTGTTTCCCAAATCAGAGTGACCTGAATTGAACTTATGGTTGAGACGGTGATCTGATCACCAAATCCCTC
>NZ_JAPCIV010000093.1:0-3082 GCF_027707585.1 Aeromonas sp. QDB39
TAGCGGCTAATCAGATCGCACAAACTGGACTGAGTTCCCTTCCTCCGGTGATCTACTATTCGGAACAGCTATTTAGGCGGTGATGTTTTTCATCTCCACCAGCACTCCACCGGACAGGGTTTTTTGCAAGCCCGAGACGCACTGAGAAAGTTCGCTGACAACAAGGAGTTCGAGGCCGGATGTCAGCTACGAAGGAATGAGCACGCCCGAGCGTGAAGCCAAGATCCAAGCTCGCAAGGAAGAAGAAGAAATCAGGAAAGAGTTTCGGAGAGTTGCTGTTGTTGCTGTTTATGGTAGCGTTTAATTTTAAGCTTTGGGAAATCAACAAGAAGGCATAGCGAATGATCCCCTCTGGCAAACCAAGCCGACTGTCGCCGAGGCTAATCCCTCTTGTGGTTTTTTTGATCGGCCTGTGCTCCACCGTAGTGCTTTACCAACTCATCGTCGAGTCCGTCGATCAACGACAACAGGTCTACTTCGACTTCCGCGCCCGGGAGGCTGCTGAGCGCATCGAGAACCGCATGGCCACCTACCAGCAGGTCCTGCGGGGCACGGCCGGGTTCTTTGATGTGCATCATGATGTCGGACGTGAAGATTTCCGAAGGTATTCCGATCGCCAGGCTCTGGACAAGTACCTGCCTGGCATCCAAGGCGTGGGCTTCGCCAGGGCCATCCGGCCTGCCGATCTGCAAACCCACATCGATCAGGTCCGCGCCGAAGGCTTTCCCTCTTACACTGTGCAACCAGCAGGCCAACGAGACCTGTATTCCTCGATCGTGTATCTGGAGCCGTTTTCGGGACGCAACCTGCGTGCCTTCGGCTTCGACATGTATTCAGAACCCGTGCGGCGCGAGGCCATGCAGCGCTCGGTAGATACGGGTGCCATCGCGCTTTCGGGGCGTGTGCGTCTCGTGCAGGAAACGGGGGTTCAGGAGCAGTCGGGGTTCCTGATCTACCAGGCGATCTACGCTACTGACCAGCCAGCGGCAACCGTAGCAGAGCGCCGGGAACAACTGCGCGGCTGGGTCTATGCACCGTTTCGCATGACAGACTTCCTGCATGGTCTCCTCGGAGAGCAGGAGCGTGACCTGATCATCGACATCTTCGACGGCGAAGAGATGGTTGAAGCGACACGAACTCACTTTGGCAGTTCAGGGCGTACCGATATCCGTCCAGGGTTTGAATCGGTGCATCGGCTGCGCATGATGGGACAAACCTGGACCGTTCGCGTGCATGGCAGCACGAGCCTTCTGCAACGGGTGGACAGAGGGCTACCGATCGTGATCGCGGTAACCGGTGTCTTGCTCAGTGCCATGCTGGCTGGGCTGATGTTTTTGCTGGTGTCGGGTCGGTCCCGGGCAGAAGCGGCGGCCCGCGCGATGACAGAAGACCTGTCTCTGGAGAGGTCTCGATTGAGCGCCATTCTTGAAGGCACCCGGGTCGGCACCTGGGAGTGGAATGTCCAGAGCGGTGAAACCGTCTTCAATGAGGAATGGGCGAGGATCGTTGGATACAAGCTCCAAGAGCTTGAGCCGATCTCCATCGTCACCTGGGTAAAGCTCACGCATCCGGAAGATCTGCAAAAGTCAGAACAGCTGCTCAAGCAGCACTTGGCGGGGGAGTTACCGTTCTACGAGTGTGAGGCCAGAATGCGCCACAAGGATGGGCACTGGATCTGGGTGCTGGACCGCGGGAAGGTGGGGAAATGGGATCGGGATGGCAAGCCTCTCATCATGTACGGTACCCATCAGGACATCAGCCGGTCCAGACAGGAGCTGGATACCTATCACCATCGAGCGCATCATGACGTATTGACCGATCTACCCAACCGGGTCTTACTCGGTGACCGCATACAGCAGGCGCTTGCATTGGCAGAGCGCGAGAACACGCATCTGGCTGTGCTGTTCATGGATCTGGATGGGTTCAAGTCGGTCAACGACACCCATGGCCACGAAGCGGGGGATGTAGTGCTAAAGACCGTGGCCCGCCGTCTCCTGCGTTGCATCCGTGCCGCCGACACGCTCGCCAGGGTGGGAGGCGATGAGTACGTGGCCTTTGCATATTCCGGTCGAAAATGAACACCTATTCCGGTTTAAAATGAACGCTGATTCCGGCTTGCGTGTACACCATTTCCGGACACCTCAGAGCACGAACTCTGATGTCAGATGAACCGTCATGCTCCAATGACCTGGATCCACAACTGCCGCGCTGCGCTTGGCTGCTGGCTTGTTCGGTGAGTCGAAAAGATGCCTCCCCTCAAAGCTCAGCTTCTGCTCGCAGAATCCCTGGCCGCATACTTTCCGGAAATGGTGTTCACAGATTCCGGAATCACTGTTCAACTTCACCGGAATACGCAGCCTTGCTGCAACACGTCAGCGGCGAACAGGAGGCGCTCAAAAAGGCCAGCCTGTTCATCTCGGAGGTCCGCCGACCAATCCCCTTGCCTGCGGGTGGCGAAGCACGAATTTCCATTAGTGTCGGTATCGCGCTCTACCCTCAGCATGGAACGACCATCGAGGTGCTCAGCGAGCATGCCGATCAGGCGATGTATCAGGTCAAGAAAGGCTCCAAGAATGGAGCCTTGGTGCATCAGGATAGCGGCTCGGTGTAGCTCTGCGTTCCCGTAGCGTTTAAACGCACCCTGATCGACAACTCCAGATCTTGTGTTGCCGGCGACAGCGTCCACGCATGAAGTTGGTCCATCACGACCGATCAGGCATTGACCGCCGATTGCTTCGAGCAACTGGCCCCACAGATGACCGCCAAGGGCTGGAAAGGGAAGCCGCAGAATTCGGGAAGAATCGTACGCTAAGCCGACTTGGCTTAAGTGCGTTTCCTGTTCCACTGCTCCCTATTCGGGATTTGGGGAGCAATGGAACCAAAACCCAACGTAGGCCCGCCGCGAACGTCCAGTTGAAGTACGCCCTAACTAGGCGTCAGGCCGGAACCTTGGGCCGCGTCAGGATAGGGCCGATTCCAGCATTTTCTGACGCCTCGCCGGCAACCTCTAAATAACTGATCCCAATAGTGCTACACCTTCGCTGTGCCATAGCCATTCCCCGGGAAAGGAGACACGGTATCC
>NZ_JAPCIV010000094.1:0-3000 GCF_027707585.1 Aeromonas sp. QDB39
AAGAGGGATTTGGTGATCAGATCACCGTCTCAACCATAAGTTCAATTCAGGTCACTCTGATTTGGGAAACAACGCCGTTCAAATGGTAAAAAAGCACGTTCTTTTGGCAAGGGATCGCAACACAAGCCAGTAAGGAATAGATCTAAATATAAATTTTCGCAACAGCCTAAGGATTAAGATAAATCCACAAAATTGAGCCGTGGATTACTCACGCCAGCTAAAAAAACAAAATTCGCAACTTTTTGCGTTATACTTTCATGGCTTGAGCGAAGTATTGCTCGAATCTGTGCTTTCTGACATGCCAGAGGCGATAAGGGCGAGTATGCCAAGTGGCAAAGGGTCTATCAGGATCACCGGCAGCAGACCACCTGACAGGCAAGGCTAATGGCCAGGGAAGGCGCCGCATCAGCTTTGTGCTCATCAGGTGGCTGCGTAGCATAACGGAGCAGACAACAAGATGGCACTAGCTGTACAGGCTGGGTAAAAATACATGGAGGGTAAACCCGGTGTACCCTCCATAGGCACAGTCTACAAATCACTGAAGAAAGTGCTGTGCTCCCCTACCCCACTTGTAGATGCACAATATTGTCTGGCGGTTGTTCTGATGGGTTTAAAATCCCTCCCCACAACTCCAGCGCCATTTTTTGTTCCGGTAACCGAACCGTATGAACATAGTGAGCCATTACACCAGGTAGAGCATGGCCTAAAATTTGTTCCACGACATGAGGGGCAATCCCAGCCTCGTTTAGGCGGGTCGCCAAGCTCCTTCGCAGATCGTGCCATGTCCAAGGGGCGCTATGCCCGAGCCGCTTCCAAATCCCCCTTCCCCACTGACTTACCGCTTCTGGTCGCTTGAGTTCCCCTAGCAAGTATGGGGATGACTGTGCGGCGGCGGCTTTCAGCAAGGCGTCTATCGTCGGCCGAATAAAATCAGGTATTGGTCTCACGATTTTATTACCTGTTTTTGAGTTAGACGCAGGTACTGTCCATGTACCTTCGGCTAGATTCCATTCTTCGGGTGCTGATAGCCGAGCTTCTTGAGTTCTTGCACCGAACGACAATAGAATCTTGGCCAAATTTCCGTAGTAGCAATATGGACCTAGCTTCTCAGCCCAATCCCATAGTGTTCGCAGTTCTTCTAGCGTCAGAACCCTATCTCGCTTACTTGCTTTTTGCCCAACATCAGCGACGGTCAAGTCATCCAATGCATTACTCACTGCAAACTGTCTGACACGGCAAAACTTCAGAGCATGCTTACAGTTTTGGAAACAATACCCACTAGCCACAGGTGCTACCTTCGAGTATTCGTCAAAGACGCTCAACCAGTGACGAGTATCACAATCTGACAAAGGAAGATCTCCGATACGGGGATAGACCCACTTAGCAAATTGCTGGCGATGCTTCTCACTGTTCGACCTTTTCTTATCGGCGTGATGGCAGAGCCAATACTCGAGTGCATCTTTAACCGTGACAGGCTTAAGCCTTTCATCTTTCCCGATCCTAGTCATCAAGGCGGGATCATTGCCCTCTTCCAACCAAGCTCGACATTGCGCCGCCTTTTTCCTTGCCTCGGAAAGCGACAGCCCCCCCTCTTGGCCGGTATAGGATCCCAGAGTCAGATTTTTTGCCTTGCCTAAAATTCGATAGCGGTACACAAAGCTGACTTTTCCGCTATTCCTCCACAGAACAGATAGCCCATCTCTGTCTGCAACCTTTCTGGGTGTATCATCATCGTGACCACGCAGCATTGCTTTGAGTTTTGAATCTGAGATTGCCATTTTGAACCCACATTTGAACCCACACTTGTCTTATATATCCTAAGATGGCTTTAGACAAGAAAGGTAATTTTAAAGATAAAAATCAGATAGATAGACTACACTTGGGGGCGGCATCAAACAGTATTAGACAGATAGTGTGATAATACGACATGAACTGATTTCAGCCAGCCTGCTGCAGTGCAGACGAAGGCGTATCCCAGCAATGGGATACGCCTTTTTCTATGCCCGGCGTTTACCCTCTCACTCCACGGCCAGCTTGATGCCAAGCCCCACGAACAAGCCTCCCATCAGGCGGTTGAGCCAGCGGCCCAACCAGCCAGGCAAGGCCATCCTGCGGCTCGCATAGGCGGTCGAGAAGGCCAGCAGATGGCACCAGATCATGCCGTTGAAATTGAAGATACAGCCCAGCACGATGAAGGCTAGCGCCTTCTGCGGTGCATCGGGAGCGATGAACTGGGGAACAAAGGCGAGGAAGAACAGGGCTACCTTGGGATTGAGCACATTGGTCAGCCACCCTTGCCGGAAGATCCGGCCGTAGGAGAGCGCAGGCAGCCGCACGGCAGGCTCGCGCACAGCCGGTGAGCCAGCCCCTTGCCACAGAAGCGAGCCTCCCAGATAGACCAGGTAGAGCGCCCCCATCAACTTGATGACGGCGAACAGCTCGGCCGAGGCACTCAGCAGAGCCGACAGTCCCAGCGCCGCCGCCAGCACATGCACCATGGTGCCCGTCCCTATTCCCAGCGCAGCCACAGAACCGGCCCGCCAGCCTTGTGAACCGCTGCGCAGCATGATGAGCAGAGAGTCAGGTCCCGGCATCATGTTCAATAGCAGACCGGATACGACAAACAACGCCAGATCGTGGATCCCCAACATACACAGCTCCTTATGCGTGAAAGAGACAGTCTATGGATCCAGCTTGCCTTGTCATCCCCCGCTGCAGCAATAGTGATCATCGACGAATGGAATAGCTGGACAGCTCAAGCGCTCAGATCCAGTGGCCGGAGGGAATAGTGAGATTTGAAAATGAGAAGATAAACATCGAGATATCGAGTGTTCGGCAGCCCGGCTGGAGCAATCACAAAGAAGGGGAAACGGTCTAACGGTAATAACTGGAACCAGAGCCAAGGCTGCAACACGCTGAATTGCAGGCAATAAAAAACCCCGCTCAGATGAGCGGGGTTTCTCGTGTTGGGTGCCTGGCAGTGTCCTACTCTCGCATGGC
>NZ_JAPCIV010000095.1:0-2954 GCF_027707585.1 Aeromonas sp. QDB39
AAAAATCGGCTCAAACATGAAGAAATGAAATGACTGAGTCAGCCGAGAAGAATTTCCCCGCTTATTCGCACCTTCCCAAGAACAACTTACTCGTAGCCTGATCAACTTCAATATGAAAAATGGGTATGCACCTGAGAGTGGATACTATGAGTTCAGTGGCACAACTGAGATACATATCAAGCCACGGGACTTCAGCGTATCGATTCTGTCATCCGATGGTATAACCACACCTTACAGGGAAGGCAGCGTTGGAAAAGATATTCTGAATTTCCCCTACAATATTTCTGATAGTGGCCCTATTAGTGCCGATCTGCTCGAAATATCTATTTCGCAAGACCAAGGCGTTCCTTATCAAGGGCATTGCACTTTTTACCCGGCCGGGAAAGTATCATCCGAGCAGGCCGTGCCAATTCCGACCAGGCTGGTGTTTGATTCAGGGACTCATGGTGCCGCTTCCCAGCATGCCATAGAATGTGGCGGACACTCGGTAGATATCCGTGCCTTGGGCATAAAAGACAACCAACCACCACAAGAGTGGAGCGATCCCGTCAGCGGCAAAGGCATTACCCGATTCTACAAGCTGGCGCTGGAATTCGATCTGACCGATCCCATGGTGCAACGCACCATTGGCAACGACTTGTGGGAAGGGGAAGTACAGCAAAGCGGTACCATTACCATCAAAGGGACCTGGCGCTGACCATGAAGAACGACACGCATCGCATTCTCTGGCTCTTGCTGGCCGGCACGCTGAGCTCACAGGCCATGGCCATCGACATCGGCGCCATGACGATTGCCATGGCACCGAACGAAGAATTCATTGCCCGGACCGTCACCAACAACAGCGGCTCGCCCAAGGTCTACGAAGTGCAGATGGAAAAAATCAGCAATCCCACGGCTACGGGGACAAGCGTTCCGACGGTGCCCGGCGAGCTGCTGTTCGCCCCCAAGCGCTTCACACTGCACGCCAAGCGCATGCAGAACGTCAAGCTCTACTACAAGGGGCCGGCGGATGGTCAGGAGCGTTACTATCGCATCACCTTCACCGAGTCACCGGCGGCCCAGCTTGATGAAAGTGGCCAGGCCAGGCGCCGTGGTGCGTTGGAGATGAAACTCGCGCTGCAATCGACCCTGGTGGTGCGCCCGCGCCAAGTGCGTTTTCAATACCAGCTGGACCCGGCAAGGAACAGCATCACCAATACCGGCAACACCTACTTCGAATTCATGGTGAAACGGGGATGTCTGCAGGCGGACAGCGAGGCCGACAGCAAATACCTGCTGCCCGGCGAAACCTACCAGAACCCAAGGATCGGCCAAGCAGGCAACCAGAAGCTGATCGTCTACCAATCCCGGTTCATCCGGGTCGGCAAGGATTGCTGGCCTGACTAGCCGCTCGCAAACGGGCGACCGGGATTGGGCAATGCCCTGACCATCAGGATGACAACGTGGCCAGCCGGGCGGCGAAGCCCATAAAGAAGAGGCCGATAAGGCCATTGCCGAGTTTGGCGAGGCGTACCTTGCGCGCAAAGAAGCGGGCCATCAGGGTGCCGCCGAAGATCAACAGGGTGAGATAGACGAAGCTCATGGCCTCCAGCATGCTCGCCAGCACCAGGTAGGAGACCCAGGTGTGGGCATAGTTGAAGTCGACGAACTGTACGAAGAAGGAGACGTAGAACAGGATCGCCTTGGGGTTGGTGAGGCTTAAGGTGAGCGCCTTGGAGAAGTAGCGCTCGCCGGACTCGACCACGGATGCCTCCCCTTCCCGCCTGGCGACGAAGTTGGCGTGGAGTATCTTCACCCCCAAGTAGAGCAGATAGAGGGCGCCGAGGTAGCGCACCAGGGTGAACAGCAGGGGGGTGGTGCGAATGAGGGAGGCGATGCCCAGATAGGCGCAGAAGATCAGGATGGCGTCGCCGACGAAGACCCCGAGGGCCGCCTTGTAGCCGGGGCCTATGCCACGGGTCGCCCCGGTGCGCAGCACATAAATCGAGTTGGGCCCCGGCGCTATGATGATGAAGAAGAGCCCGACCAGATAGGTCCAGACGTTGATGACTCCCAGGCTCTCAAACATGGCGCGCCCCCCTGGACTTGGAAAAGAGCCCACTCAAGCAGGTCCAGACATTGATGACACCCAGGCTCTCAAACATGGCACCCCCCTCTGGACCTGGAAAACAGCCCGCTCAGGCAGGTCCAGACGTTGATGACTCCCAGGCTTTCGAACATGATCCCTCCATGGCGGGCGGCGACCCGCATAATGCGACGACGAGGTTTCTATACTAATCCGCCGCCCGCCGAGCACAAGTGCCGATCTATAATCCGTCGCCCCACCCTCTCACCGCCGTAACCGGCAACCCCGATCACCCCCACTTTATGGTGTCCAGACGCGTCGGGATCAGGCATGTTAAGCCATACCCAGACTCACAGAACCCGCCCTCATGGAAAAGAGCCTCAGTACCGATCAGCCACTCGCCGCCGCTACCGCGCACGATGCCTTGAATCGCACCACCTATCCGGTGATCGCCGCCATCAGCTTCTCGCACCTGTTGAACGACATGATGCAGTCGGTGCTGCTGGCCATCTATCCGCTGCTCAAGCTCGGCCTCAACCTGTCGTTCGCCCAGATCGGCCTCATCACCCTCACCTACCAGTTCACCGGCTCGCTGTTGCAGCCGCTGATCGGCCTCTACACCGACCGCCGACCCATGCCCTATTCATTGCCGTTCGGCATGGGCTTTACGATGATCGGCTTGCTGTCGTTGTCGCAGGCGACGAGCTTCGGCGCCGTGCTGCTGTCGGCCATGCTGATCGGTATCGGCTCGTCGGTATTCCACCCGGAATCTTCCCGGGTCGCCCGCATGGCGGCCGGCAGTCAGCCTGGGCTGGCCCTGACTCTTATACACAAATAGCGGTCTGAACGGAACTTTTCCCGTTTTCCAGGATCTGATCTTCCATGTGAC
>NZ_JAPCIV010000096.1:0-2673 GCF_027707585.1 Aeromonas sp. QDB39
CCAGCGACGCGGCGACGCCAACCGCCTCGGCTTCGCCGTGCAGCTCTGCCTGCTGCGCTACCCCGGTTACGCGCTGGGAACCGACAGCGAGCTGCCCGAGCCGGTCATCCTGTGGGTGGCGAAGCAAGTCCAGGCCGAGCCGGCGAGCTGGGCAAAGTACGGCGAGCGCGACGTGACCCGTCGCGAGCATGCCCAGGAACTGCGCACCTACCTGCAACTGGCCCCGTTCGGCCTGTCCGACTTCCGCGCCCTGGTGCGCGAGCTAACCGAGCTGGCCCAGCAGACCGACAAAGGCTTGCTGCTGGCCGGTCAGGCCCTGGAGAGCCTACGGCAGAAACGACGCATCCTGCCGGCGCTGAGCGTGATTGACCGGGCCTGCTCGGAAGCCATTGCGCGAGCCAATCGGCGGGTCTACCGCGCCCTGGTCGAACCACTCACGGACTCGCATCGGGCCAAGCTGGACGAGCTGTTGAAGCTCAAGGCCGGCAGCAGCATCACCTGGTTGACCTGGCTGCGCCAGGCACCGCTGAAACCCAACTCTCGGCACATGCTGGAACACATCGAGCGGCTGAAGACATTTCAGTTGGTGGACTTGCCCGAAGGCCTGGGCCGGCACATCCACCAGAACCGCCTGCTCAAGCTGGCCCGCGAGGGTGGGCAGATGACGCCCAAAGACCTCGGTAAGTTCGAGCCGCAGCGCCGCTACGCGACCCTGGCCGCCGTGGTGCTGGAGAGCACCGCGACCGTGATCGATGAGCTGGTCGATCTGCATGACCGCATCCTGGTCAAGCTGTTCAGCGGCGCGAAGCACAAGCATCAGCAGCAGTTCCAGAAGCAGGGCAAGGCGATCAACGACAAGGTGCGCCTGTACTCCAGGATCGGCCAGGCGCTGCTGGAAGCGAAGGAAAGCGGCAGCGACCCCTATGCCGCCATCGAGGCGGTGATTCCCTGGGACGAGTTCACCGAGAGCGTCAGCGAGGCCGAGCTGCTGGCCCGGCCGGAAGGCTTCGACCACCTGCACCTGGTCGGCGAGAACTTCGCCACCCTGCGCCGTTACACGCCGGCCTTGCTGGAGGTGCTGGAACTGCGCGCCGCGCCGGCCGCGCAAGGCGTGCTGGCAGCCGTGCAGACCCTGCGTGAGATGAACGCCGACAACCTGCGCAAGGTGCCGGCCGATGCACCCACGGCCTTCATCAAGCCGCGCTGGAAGCCGCTGGTGATCACCCCGGAAGGCCTCGACCGGAAATTCTACGAAATCTGCGCCCTGTCCGAGCTGAAGAACGCCCTGCGCTCCGGCGACATCTGGGTCAAGGGCTCGCGGCAGTTCCGCGACTTCGACGACTACCTGCTGCCGGCCGAGAAGTTCGCCGCACTCAAGCGCGAGCAGGCCCTGCCCCTGGCGATCAACCCGAACAGCGACCAGTACCTGGAAGAGCGTTTGCAGCTGCTGGACGAGCAGTTGGCCACCGTCACCCGCCTGGCCAAGGACAACGAGCTGCCCGATGCCATCCTCACCGAGTCAGGGCTGAAAATCACCCCGCTGGATGCGGCGGTGCCGGATCGGGCGCAGGCGCTGATCGACCAAACCAGCCAGTTACTGCCGCGCATCAAGATCACCGAACTGCTGATGGACGTGGACGACTGGACGGGCTTCAGCCGCCACTTCACCCACTTGAAGGACGGGGCCGAGGCCAAAGACAGGACGTTGCTGCTGTCCGCAATCCTCGGTGATGCGATCAACCTCGGGCTGACCAAGATGGCCGAGTCGAGCCCCGGCCTGACCTACGCCAAGCTGTCCTGGCTGCAAGCCTGGCACATCCGCGACGAAACCTATTCGGCGGCCTTGGCCGAGCTGGTCAACCACCAGTATCGCCACGCCTTTGCCGCCCACTGGGGCGACGGCACGACCTCATCCTCCGATGGCCAGCGCTTCCGCGCGGGTGGCCGGGGCGAGAGCACCGGGCACGTCAACCCGAAGTACGGTAGCGAGCCGGGACGGCTGTTCTATACCCATATCTCCGACCAGTACGCGCCGTTCAGCACCCGCGTGGTGAATGTCGGCGTCCGCGATTCCACCTATGTGCTCGACGGCCTGCTGTACCACGAGTCCGACCTGCGGATCGAGGAGCACTACACCGACACGGCCGGCTTCACCGATCACGTCTTTGCCCTGATGCACCTGCTAGGCTTCCGCTTCGCGCCGCGCATCCGCGACCTCGGCGAAACCAAGCTGTACGTGCCGCAGGGCGTGCAAGCCTACCCGACGTTGCGCCCGCTGATCGGCGGCACCCTGAACATCAAGCACGTGCGTGCCCACTGGGACGACATCCTGCGCCTGGCCAGCTCGATCAAGCAGGGCACCGTCACCGCCTCGCTGATGCTGCGCAAGCTCGGCAGCTACCCGCGCCAGAACGGACTGGCCGTGGCCCTGCGCGAGCTGGGCCGGATCGAGCGCACGCTGTTCATCCTGGACTGGCTGCAAAGTGTTGAACTGCGCCGCCGCGTGCATGCCGGCCTGAACAAAGGTGAGGCGCGCAACTCGCTGGCCAGGGCGGTGTTCTTCAACCGCCTTGGGGAAATCAGGGATCGGAGCTTCGAGCAGCAGCGCTACCGGGCCAGCGGCCTCAACCTGGTGACGGCGGCTATCGTGCTGTGGAACACGGTGTACCTGGA
>NZ_JAPCIV010000097.1:0-2613 GCF_027707585.1 Aeromonas sp. QDB39
TGCATATTCCGGCCGATCATGAACACCAATTCCGATTCAACGTGAACACCATTTCCGGACCAATGTGAACGCTCATTCCGGTTCAACCTGAACACTTCGCCCCTCCTTTCCGGAAACAGTGTTCAACATCCCGGAATCACTGTTCACATTCACCGGAATCATCCTTAACGCATTGATTTAAAAACCTTTGATACGCTCTCCCTTTTGCCAGGGAAGAGCCTATGTCTGCCAAGAGGATTGCAATGCGTAAAATTCGTGAAGTGCTGCGACTGCGGCTGGAAGCTGACCTCTCTGTTCGCCAAATCAGTATCTGTACCAAGGTCAGTGTCGGCTCCATCCAGAAACTCCTCAAAAGTGCCCAGGCGCTCGGCCTTACCTGGCCCTTACCTACCGAGCTTGATGATGGCCGACTGGCTGCCCTGTTCTATCCGCAGGCCGATACCACCATCTCGGCCCGCCATGTTGTGCCGGATTGGCCCTCTGTCCATCAGGAGCTCAAGCGCAAGGGGGTCTCCAAACAGCTGCTCTGGGAGGAGTACACCCAGCGCTATCCCAATAGCTGTTACAGCTACTCCCAGTTCTGTGACCGTTACAAGTCCTGGTGTCAGTTGCAAAAGCGCTCCATGCGCCAGATCCACAAGGCGGGGGAAAAGCTCTTTATCGACTACTGCGGGCCCACGGTGCCCATCGCCTCGCCCTCCACGGGTGAGGTCCGTCAGGCACAAGTCTTTGTCGCCGTGCTCGGTGCGTCCAACTACACCTTTGCCGAGGCCACCTGGTCCCAGTCACTGCCGGACTGGCTGCAAAGCCATGTCCGTGCCTTTGAGTTTTTCGGCGGGACACCGGTACTGCTGATCCCCGACAACCTCAAGAGCGGTGTCAGCAAGGCTTGCCGATACGATCCCGAGCTCAACCCCAGCTACCAGCAGTTGGCCGAGCACTATCAGGTGGCGGTGATGCCAGCTCGCCCTTACAAGCCTAAGGACAAAGCCAAGGCCGAGGTGGGTGTGCAGATCGTCGAGCGCTGGATCCTGGCTCGCCTACGCCATCAGACCTTCTTCTCGCTTGCCGAGCTAAACCAGTGCATCCGGGCTTTGTTGAATGAGCTCAACGAGCGCCCGTTCAAGCAGCTGCCCGGTAACCGACGCGAGGCGTTTGAGCAGTTGGACCGCCCGGCACTGGGGTCACTACCGGTGCATCCCTATCGCTATGTCGCCATCAAAACGGTCAAGGTCAACATCGACTATCACGTCAGCTATGAGCAGCACCATTACTCGGTGCCGCACCAGTATGTGGGTCAGCAACTGGAGCTCCATGCGGGCGATACCCTGCTTCAGGTCTATCACCAGCAACAGCTGGTCGCGAGCCATCCGCGTAAAACCATCCCGGGGATGAGCACACTCCCTGAGCACATGCCGGAACGTCACAGCAAGCAGCAACGCTGGACGCCAGGGCGTCTTAAGCAGTGGGCTGCCGACATCGGACCGGGCACCTTGTGCTGGGTTAGCGAACGGCTGGCAGAGAAAGCCCATGCCGAGCAGGCATACCGACTCTGCCTGGGACTGCTGAGTCTTAGCCGGGAGTATCCGCCATCACGAGTCGAAGCCTGTTGCCAGCTGGCCAACCGGGAAGGACTGGTGCGGCTCAAGCAGCTCAAGTCGGTGCTGACCAGTGGCCGCGACCAACTGTCCGCAAGTCCGCTCAGTTATCCAGAACTGCCGCAAGAGCACGAGAACATCCGCGGCCCCCAGAGCTTCCACTAAAGAGGATACGTCCCATGACCCAACAAACGCTGACCCGCTTGAGACACCTGAAACTGACCGGCATGGCGGATGCCGTGCAACAACAACTGGAACAGGCAAGTACCTACGAAGGGCTGCCCTTCATCGAGCGGCTAAGCCTGCTGGTCGAACACGAACAACTGAGCCGGGAGCAGCGTAAACAAGCTCGGCTGGTCAAGCAGGCGAGGCTCAAACTCCAGGCCACGGTGCAAGAGGTGGACTACCAGTCTGCACGCAACCTGGAGCGGTCACAGGTGGCAAACCTGGCCCAAGGAGAGTGGCTGCGCCGGGGCCAGAACCTGCTCATTACCGGCCCCTGTGGCTGCGGAAAAACCTACCTAGCCTGTGCGCTGGGCTACCAAGCCTGTCAGCAGGGGCACAGCACTCGTTACTACCGGCTGCCGCGTCTGCTACTTGAGCTGAGCCAGGCCAAGGTAGATGGCAGTTACGCCAGACTGCTGGGTCAACTGGCAAGGATAGAGCTGCTGATCCTGGATGACTGGGGACTGGAAGCGGTGAATGCCGAGCAGCGCAACGCCCTGCTGGAGATCATGGATGATCGGTACGGGAAATACTCGACGGTCGTGGTCAGTCAGCTGCCAACGGAAGAGTGGTACGCGAGCTTGGGGGACAACACTCTGGCAGATGCGATCCTGGACCGGCTGATGCACAACGCTCACCGGCTGTCACTGAAGGGAGAATCGATGAGAAAGAGGAGAAGTGAGTTGACCCAATCTGAACACTCGAGTTAGAAACGGGGTGACGTGAGCGCGTTAAGGATCAGGGTGTTCACGTTGGCCGGAATGGCTGTTCAACTTCGCCGGAATACGCA
>NZ_JAPCIV010000098.1:0-2394 GCF_027707585.1 Aeromonas sp. QDB39
CTAGGAGCTCGGATCTCAGGACGAAGGTCTCCGCGAATGTCCGGTCGATCCGCGCGACGTCCCAGGCGGGCGTTCCCTTGGCGGACATCCACGCCGCAGCGTCGTGCATCAGCCGCACAACCTCGTCGATATCACCCGAGCAGGCGACCCGAACGTTCGGAGGCTCCTCGCTGTCCATTCGCTCCCCTGGCGCGGTATGAACCGCCGCCTCATAGTGCAGTTTGATCCTGACGAGCCCAGCATGTCTGCGCCCACCTTCGCGGAACCTGACCAGGGTCCGCTAGCGGGCGGCCGGAAGGTGAATGCTAGGCATGATCTAACCCTCGGTCTCTGGCGTCGCGACTGCGAAATTTCGCGAGGGTTTCCGAGAAGGTGATTGCGCTTCGCAGATCTCCAGGCGCGTGGGTGCGGACGTAGTCAGCGCCATTGCCGATCGCGTGAAGTTCCGCCGCAAGGCTCGCTGGACCCAGATCCTTTACAGGAAGGCCAACGGTGGCGCCCAAGAAGGATTTCCGCGACACCGAGACCAATAGCGGAAGCCCCAACGCCGACTTCAGCTTTTGAAGGTTCGACAGCACGTGCAGCGATGTTTCCGGTGCGGGGCTCAAGAAAAATCCCATCCCCGGATCGAGGATGAGCCGGTCGGCAGCGACCCCGCTCCGTCGCAAGGCGGAAACCCGCGCCTCGAAGAACCGCACAATCTCGTCGAGCGCGTCTTCGGGTCGAAGGTGACCGGTGCGGGTGGCGATGCCATCCCGCTGCGCTGAGTGCATAACCACCAGCCTGCAGTCCGCCTCAGCAATATCGGGATAGAGCGCAGGGTCAGGAAATCCTTGGATATCGTTCAGGTAGCCCACGCCGCGCTTGAGCGCATAGCGCTGGGTTTCCGGTTGGAAGCTGTCGATTGAAACACGGTGCATCTGATCGGACAGGGCGTCTAAGAGCGGCGCAATACGTCTGATCTCATCGGCCGGCGATACAGGCCTCGCGTCCGGATGGCTGGCGGCCGGTCCGACATCCACGACGTCTGATCCGACTCGCAGCATTTCGATCGCCGCGGTGACAGCGCCGGCGGGGTCTAGCCGCCGGCTCTCATCGAAGAAGGAGTCCTCGGTGAGATTCAGAATGCCGAACACCGTCACCATGGCGTCGGCCTCCGCAGCGACTTCCACGATGGGGATCGGGCGAGCAAAAAGGCAGCAATTATGAGCCCCATACCTACAAAGCCCCACGCATCAAGCTTTTGCCCATGAAGCAACCAGGCAATGGCTGTAATTATGACGACGCCGAGTCCCGACCAGACTGCATAAGCAACACCGACAGGGATGGATTTCAGAACCAGAGAAAGAAAATAAAATGCGATGCCATAACCGATTATGACAACGGCGGAAGGGGCAAGCTTAGTAAAGCCCTCGCTAGATTTTAATGCGGATGTTGCGATTACTTCGCCAACTATTGCGATAACAAGAAAAAGCCAGCCTTTCATGATATATCTCCCAATTTGTGTAGGGCTTATTATGCACGCTTAAAAATAATAAAAGCAGACTTGACCTGATAGTTTGGCTGTGAGCAATTATGTGCTTAGTGCATCTAACGCCTGAAATAAGCCGTGCCGCGAAGCGGCATCGGCTTGATTGAATTGTTAGACGGCAAACTCGAGCCAATACTTGTGCAGGCCAACAATATTAGACGAGCACAGCATGGGCATTGCCGCTTTGATCTTCTCCAGTGACCAATTCCACCACTCCATCTCCAGAAGCAATGAAATTTCCTCATCGGTGAAGCGTTTCTTAATCTTCTTAGCGGGATTGCCGCCAACGATAGCGTAAGGCTCCACATCTTTTGTCACCAACGAGCGGCTGCCTATCACCGCACCGTGCCCGATCTTGATTCCGGGCATGACCATTGCCTCAGAGCCGATCCAAACGTCATTGCCAATGACAGTATTACCTGCTTTTTGGAAGGCATCGAGTGCGCTTGAGAATGCAGGTTCTTCCTGCATATAAAAGAACGGGAAAGATGATGCCCAGTCGTACCGATGCCCCTGATTGCCAGCCATGATAAAGGAAGCCCCACTCCCGATAGAGCAGAAACTACCGATGATCAACTTATCAACGTCATCACGGTCCGGAAACAGATACCGTGCGCAGTCATCGAATGAGTGCCCATGATAGTAGCCAGAGTAATAGCTGTACCGCCCAACTTTGATATTGGGGTTCTTCACTTGCTCAGAAAGCAGCTTGCCTTTGAAGGGGCTATCAAAGTAGTTGGTCATAAGAGATCCCGCGGTCTGTGACTTTGCCGTCTAACGTTTGAAATAAGGGGCGCCGAGCGCCAGCGAGGGGAGCCAAAAGCTTGCTTTTGGCCGTCCCGACTTGATTGAAGGGTTGGGCG
>NZ_JAPCIV010000099.1:0-2356 GCF_027707585.1 Aeromonas sp. QDB39
TAGTACTGAACATAGCTCCAAGACTACCTCTTAAGTTAAGAGGGGCGAAGTGTCTGGATCTTCAAGGGGCCAATCTACGGTCATTGCTGGCATTGCACCATACCGGTATCACATGACTGTCTGTTCAGCAGTTAGTGAAGCAGATCATAGAACTGTGATCCCCCTCGCCAATCCATGTTCAAGGAGCCTCTTTTGTCACAGCGTTCTCTCTCTGTCATTCGTGGTTGTCAGCGACTCCTGGCGATGCCAAAGCAGGATGTGTTGACCGTTCACTCTCGTTTTCAGCGAAGCTGCAATTTTATCTCGGACCAAGGTGAATGGTTGACTTTGGTGATAAATGGC
Organism: Aeromonas sp. QDB39; assembly: GCF_027707585.1. Taxonomy (NCBI): domain Bacteria; kingdom Pseudomonadati; phylum Pseudomonadota; class Gammaproteobacteria; order Aeromonadales; family Aeromonadaceae; genus Aeromonas; species Aeromonas sp. QDB39. The sequence continues at coordinate 343 of NZ_JAPCIV010000099.1, forward strand.
GTGGCTTTGCCCCCGGCAGGGATGGAGCTGGCGACTGGATTGTTACCTGATGACATGCAGCCCGGGAGTCGCTGGCTTTGGCACGAGAATACACTGGTGGGGCCTCACTGTAAGATCCGGCTTGTCGATTGTCAGTGGCAGTCGACCCGCCTAACCTCGGGTCAGGGGAGCATGCCATGCCTGTTACCTTCGTTGGATCACTTCTTGTCATTAGCCCCTCCTGCAGGTGGTTTTTGGGCTCAATGGCATGGAGCAGACCATGACTATCTGTTTCCTCCATTAACAGCCCTGCAAAATTGGTTGGGTGGCACCAAGGTGGAGCTGGGTCCTGTTCTCACCCCTTTGCTGGGTTATGGGCATGGCCTGACACCCTCTGGCGATGACTTTCTGCTTGGGATTCTATTTGCTCTGGAGTGGACTGCATTTCAAGGGAGGGATGAGCTTATCGCTGCTTTGTTACCCCTTCTAACACGCACAACGGAGATCAGTTCTGTGATGCTTAAAATGGGGACAGCAGGTCATTATGGTGAGCGTTTGCTGCAACTGGTGACAGCCCGAAAAGAAGATGTTATGTGCGCCATTAAGAACATTGCGGATTATGGACACTCGTCAGGCCACGACATGTTATGTGGGATTAGATTTGCACTGGCAAACGGTTGAAAAACTGTGGGTTTAATCTAAATCGAACAGCCTGTAATGGCCTCACCAGCCTAAAGTGCCCGCTACACTCGGAGCTTTCTTCTTATTGGCAGATCAAGGGAATGTGGCTTTCTTATCGTGCTCACATACGCCATCGCGTCTCCTACCTGACAATTGTATTGTCAGAGACTAAAGTTTCCCGCCAGCAACGGTTGGAATCGGTATATTACCGCGTCTGTAAACGAGCGATGCTGCTCCCCCCTATATCTGTGCAAGCAAGGGTAATTCAGTATGTAAGTGCATAGCTGGAGCGCCTTGGCCTGCCAAGGCGAGGTTGGGGCGATGGTCTCTCCATACGCCCGAAGGTCCGACGACCGGCTGGTAATATCGCCAGTATTTGCGTATCCAGCTTGGTCAGATAACTCAGCGCATTAATCAGGTTTTGACACTTGGTTGTATCGCTGTAGTGGACCATCCCAATGCCATCAGTGCCCCATCGTTGATATTCCTCCCGCCTGACTTGGCAGTTGTAATAGCTCCCGTCATTGTCGGTCATGACCTCCCACAGCTCCCCCAGTGTTCTACCCAGCGAGATATCTCGTTGGTGTACTGCCCCATTAAAAATGAACGTAATGTGGGTATGAAAATATCTATCAACACCGTACTCCAGTTTCCAGATATACCCCACCAATGCAGGATATTTATTCTGTATTCGACGAAGGTAACTATTCCGGTCATTCGTCACGAGGTCTAACGTTAACTGGTCGTAGTAGTCTTCGTGATAGCCGATATCCAATCGGATGATTAATAGCTTGGCATGCTGGTCGAATAGGCTATTAACATACGTCGCTATACTGAGCTGATTGCTGTTCTCAACGCGTTTAAGGTTCTTGAGACGCTTTCGGTGTGCCTTACTCTTGCATTCTCTTAGAAACGCATACAGCGCGTTATTGATATCCTTGGCTAATTCATTGCCTTCATCACTATCGAGATATCGCTCATGGATGAGGTGCAACCCAAACACCTCTCGCATATGCGTTAGGAATAGCGCTACCGTTGGATGCGCTGACGATATCTCCTCATGACAATAAAAATAATCACACACAGTATTCAACGTATTAAAGAGTTGGGTTGATAGCTTACGGTCAATGCAAGTAATGCGTGACTTACCTGGGGCTGAATCAACAGCCATGACAATAGGAGGCGTTGTATTTTGGAGCAGGTCTGGTATGGATAGGATATCTAATAGTCTGACTGAGTTAAACATGATGGCCTCGCTTAGGCAGGAGTAACCCTACACCTGTCTCTTGATCAGATCTTGATCCCCTGCGCCATCAGATCCTTGGCGGCAAGAAAACCCTCCATTTTACTTTGC
>NZ_JAPCIV010000100.1:0-2348 GCF_027707585.1 Aeromonas sp. QDB39
GGCAGAGAAAATCCAAGCAAAACAACACGTTAGACGGTATTATTAATTCGCTTGCCGCTTAAGGTTCTGTACATGAAGGCGAAATGTCCAGGGCCAGGCAAATTCACGATACTGATAGTGCTGACGTATCAGCGCTGCATGCTCACGGCGGGTATTTTCCCTCTGACCGTATTCTGCAAGAACGGTGATATCACGAATCCCGAGCTGTCTGGCGGTAAAATGCCGGACGCCGGAAGGAATATGATTCATATCGGTGAGGAAGGTGCCCAGAAAACGGACACATCCAATTTGCAGGGCAATGCCCAGACGGTTGTGATCACCTCTGCTTTTTCCGATAAATTCCTTGTCTGCTTCATCAAGATGAAAATATCGTGCCAGCTGAAGCTCATCCGGTTCACCGGTGAATCTGCCATAGCTTTCAGTCTGCTCAGTGGTCAGAAAGTCAACGGGCATATCGGCCTCCCTGCCTGACGGGCATTTAGTAACATTTTTGCAACCGTCCGAAATGTTATAAATTATCAGACATAGTAAAACGGCTTCGTTTGAGTGTCCATTAAATCGTCATTTTGGCATAATAGACACATCGTGTCTGATATTCGATTTAAGGTACATTTTATGCGAATTTTTGGTTATGCGCGGGTCTCAACCAGCCAGCAGTCCCTCGATATTCAGATCAGAGCGCTCAAAGATGCAGGGGTAAAAGCTAACCGCATCTTTACCGACAAGGCATCCGGCAGTTCAACAGATCGGGAAGGGCTGGATTTGCTGAGGATGAAGGTGGAGGAAGGTGATGTCATTCTGGTGAAGAAGCTCGACCGTCTTGGCCGCGACACCGCCGACATGATCCAACTGATAAAAGAGTTTGATGCTCAGGGTGTCGCGGTTCGGTTTATTGACGACGGGATCAGTACCGACGGTGATATGGGGCAAATGGTGGTCACCATCCTGTCGGCTGTGGCACAAGCTGAACGCCGGAGGATCCTAGAGCGCACGAATGAGGGCCGACAGGAAGCAAAGCTGAAAGGAATCAAATTTGGCCGCAGGCGTACCGTGGACAGGAACGTCGTGCTGACGCTTCATCAGAAGGGCACTGGTGCAACGGAAATTGCTCATCAGCTCAGTATTGCCCGCTCCACGGTTTATAAAATTCTTGAAGACGAAAGGGCCTCGTGATACGCCTATTTTTATAGGTGTCTGGACTCGTGGGATCATGTACCCATGCGTAGCTGGCCGCTCTTCAAGGCCAGACACGTTTTGCGTACACTGTTCCAATCCGACTCTTCACTGGCAACTCGATGACCCAGGCACTGCACAGCCAAGCCCGTACTACCCACCTGATCCGTGAGGAAATCAGGAACTCGACGCTCCCGCAGGCCGAACTGGCCAGGATGTACAACGTCACCCGCCAAACCATCCGAAAGTGGCAAAACCGCGAGTCTCCTGAAGACAAGTCGCATGCGCCGAACAAGATGTACACGACGCTCACGCCCGAGCAGGAGCTCATCGTGGTGGAGCTGCGCAAGACGTTGCTGCTGCCCACGGACGACCTGCTGGCGGTCACGCGCGAGTTCATCAATCCAGCCGTCTCGCGTGCCGGCCTGGGACGTTGCCTGCGCCGCCACGGTGTCTCGGATCTACGTAACCTGGTCGAGCAGGAAGGCACTGCGCCCGCCACGAAAAAGACCTTCAAGGACTACGAGCCGGGCTTTGTGCACATCGACATCAAGTACCTGCCGCAGATGCCCGACGAGACGGCAAGGCGCTATCTCTTCGTTGCCATCGACCGTGCTACGCGCTGGGTCTTCATCGAGCTCTATGCCGACCAGACCGATGGCAGCAGTGGCGACTTCCTCAACAAAGTCCAGCAAGCCTGTCCCGTCAAGATCGTCAAGCTTCTGACCGACAACGGCAGCCAGTTCACCGACCGCTTCACGGCTGGCGGCAAGAAGAAGGAACCCAGCGGCACACACGTGTTCGACCGCCTGTGCAAGCAGCTCGGCATCGAGCACCGGCTCATCCCGCCTCGTCATCCGCAGACCAACGGCATGGTGGAGCGCTTCAACGGTCGTATCAGCGACATCGTCAACCAGACCCGTTTTGGTTCAGCTGCCGAACTGGAATCGACGCTGCGCAATTACGTCAAGATCTACAACCACAGCATTCCGCAACGCGCGCTCCAACACAAAACACCCGTTCAGGCGCTCAAGGAATGGCATGAAAAACGCCCTGAATTGTTCAGGAAACGCGTGTATAACCAGCCGGGTCTTGACATATAGGTTAATGTCATGATAATAATGGTTTCTTAGACGTCAGGTGGCACTTTTCGGGGAAATGTGCGCGGAACCCCT
>NZ_JAPCIV010000101.1:0-2151 GCF_027707585.1 Aeromonas sp. QDB39
GCCTGGGTGGTGGTGGGGTTTTGTCGGTGTGCATGCTGAGTACGGGATCCCGGGTCGCCGCCGAGCTCGGCGCCCAGAATGGCCATTGCCGGCGGCCGGGCGGGTGATCCGGTGCTCCTCGGGCCGCCGACGAGCTCAGGGCCCAGGGTGGCCACTGCCGGTGGCCGGGCAGGTGAACCGGTGCTGCAGGTGGCCCCGGGCCGCCGCGGGTTCGGCGCCTAGGGTGGCCACCGGCGGTGGGTGGGTGATCCGGTGGGGAGGTGGACCTTCGGGCCGGCGCCGGGATCCGGTGCCCTGGGTCGTCGACGAGCTTGGGGCCCAGGGTGGCCACTGCCGGCCGCCGGGTGGGTGATCCGGTGGGCCCCCGGCCGGTGCCGGGGAGCGGAGGGGCCTGGGTGGTGGCGGGGTTTTGTCGGTGTGCATGCTGAGTAAGGGAGCCCGGGTCGCCGCCGAGCTCGGCGCCCAAGGTGGCCACCGGTGGCGGTACGGTGTCCAGCTGGCCGATGGCTGTGCCGGTACGCAGTGGGCCCCCGGGCCGGAGTGGGTTCGGTGTTATGGGAGGTCCGAGAGGTGAAGCGGGTCCGATGCGCAGTGGGGGCCCGCGGGTCGGTGCCGAGATCCGGTGCCCCGGGTCTCCGATGAGCTTGGCGCCTATGGTGGCTAACGGTGGTGGGTGGGTGATCCGGTTCTGCAGGTGGCCCCGGGCCCTCGGGCCGGGGCCGGGATCTGGTACCCTGGGTCACCGCCGAGCTCGGCGACCAGGGTGGCCACCGGTGGCGGAGCCGGTACGCAGTGGGCCCCCGGGCCGGCACCGGGATCTGGTGCCCCGGGTCGCCGCTGAGCTCGGGGCCCTGGGTGGTCAGCGGCGGCGGGCGGGTGATCTGGTGCCCTCATGGTCCCGTTTTTCCTCTTACTCAGAATCGAGTGACTTGACCAGGGAGCGGGACGGGCACCACATTTGTTTTCCCGCTGATGCCCCGGTTGTCCGCTCCACGACCCAGCCCTCACCTTCTCGCTCAATAAGGCGGACGGTATTGCCGCTCTTGGCAAAAATTCTCACATCACCCGTTTTCAGATCATCCATGGCCATCACAAACTTCCCTTTACTTGCTGATCTCTCGAACCCGCGCTTCCATGTCGATTTTTCTCTATTATCCATTCAGGATCTTGTCCCATGTTTTTTGGCGCTTTGTGAGCTGATCGGCGATCTCTACTGTGGTTTTTCCGCTCCCCTTGCAAATTGAGCAGGTATCCAGCGAGAAACTACCTCGCTGTTCTGTAGTGGGGTTGAGAAACACCACTTCCTTTCCTCTACCCTTACAAGATGGGCATTCAACTTGGGCCATGCTGTGGTACTCCTTACATTCTGATCCCCGCCGATAAGTGCGATGGATAAGGCCGCACAATCACTGTGCGGCCTTCTAATCATTTCGCCATTATTCCAAGCAAGTACCCTGTAATGCCAGAGCTGATTATGGCTATCAGCCAGGGGGTGCATGAAACGACATTCAGTTTACTTTCCCTCACCTTCAATTCAGAGCGAGCTATGAATTCGAGTTCACTCCTCATCGCATCGAGAGTGGAACGATGCAAACGAATAAATCGTTCATTCTCTTCATCTAGTCGCCCTAGCATGACCCCGAAGCGTGTTGCTGCATCATGGATCTCTTGCCTCTCGCGGGACAGCCACCTTAATAGCGACTCAATCCTTCCAAACAGTTCATGGTTACGCTCCACCTCCCCTTGCAGGCGGCTGGCTGCTTGAATCGCTTCGTACACATCACCAAGCATTGATGCAAAGATTGCCTGGTAATGTTCTGCCGGCAACACGCCCCCCTTCAGCGATAGGGCCTCCGGTTGTCCGGGGGGAGTCATTAAGCAGCCCGCTTGAGACGCAAATCTCTCCAGACAACGTTGAGCTTTTCAAGGAGTGGAATACAGCACATACGAAGAGTGTGCATGGAAGTAAGCTCTTCTATCTTGCCGGTATCGAGCTCCCCCCCCTCGGCACGCGCCTTCATAACAAGCTCCTTCGCCTCACCCTTATAATCCCGAGTATCAGCAACCACAGTAGCTAGATTGGCCCCTTGAAGATCCAGACACTTCGCCCCTCTTAACTTAAGAGGTAGTCTTGGAGCTATGTTCAGTACT
>NZ_JAPCIV010000102.1:0-1899 GCF_027707585.1 Aeromonas sp. QDB39
TATTGAACTGTCAGGAGCTGGCTGCACAACAGCCATTACGCCCAATCAACTGGTGCAGTCGTCTTCTGAAAATGACAATCCAGTTAGGGTATAGCTCAACCTGACATAGAAGCAAAAACTCAACCACCTTCTACCAACTCTCCGAACAGCTCCTTGACCTTTGTTTTCGCATCAGCAAGTGCAGTTCTGCCTTGTTCAGTGATGTCATAAACACGCCGTTCACGTCGCCCGGTGCGTTCGTGGCGTGAGGTCAGATAGCCTTTTTTTTCCAGGCCGTGCAGCATCGGGTACACGGTGCCAGCGCTCATCTCGTAGCCGTGTCGGCGTAGCTCTTCGATGATCCCCAGCCCAAAGACAGGTTCCTCGGCTGCATGGTGAAGGATGTGCAGGCGGATCAAACCGCCGTAGAGGTCTTTGTCAGTCATTTTTTGTGCCTCACAGAGCGACGCTCAACAGCCACCCAGCTGCACCGCTACCGAGGACAACCAGCCACGGCGGGAGCTTCCAGAACATAAGTGCGACAAGGGCAACTAATGCCAAGCCGAAGTCTTGCGGCTGAAAGATGGCGCTAGTCCATACAGGCTGATACAGCGCGGCCAGCAGCAAGCCGACTACAGCGGCATTGATCCCGGCCAGCGCAGCTTGGATGCCTGTATTGCGGCGCAAACGCTCCCAAAATGGCATTGATCCGACGACCAGCAAGAACGAGGGCGCGAAGATAGCCAGCAGACACACAATGCCGCCGATCCAGCCCGACGGGGCGGTGTTCATCGAGGCACCAAGAAACGCGGCGAACGTGAACAAAGGGCCGGGCACCGCTTGAGCTGCCCCGTACCCCGCGAGAAAGGATTCATTGTTGACCCAGCCGGAGGGCACCACTTCGGCTTGCAGTAATGGCAGCACAACGTGACCACCGCCGAACACCAGTGATCCGACACGATAGAAGGAATCCACCATTGCCATGGTTTGACTTGGCATCAGTTCGGCCAACACCGGCAGGCCAATCAGCAAGACAAAGAACAGCGAGAGCCAAAGCACGCCGGCCCGGTGACTGACCGTGATAGGTAGGGGGTCATGCTCAACAACTTTCGCTGGCTTGAACAATAACCGGCCTGCGATGCCTGCGATAGCAATCACGCCAACCTGTCCCCACGCGGACGGCACAAGTAAAACGACGCAGGTAGCAATTGCCATGATGGTGACTCGCAGCCCATCCGTGCATAGGTTACGCGCCATGCCCCATACTGCTTGAGCGACCACGGCCACAGCCACCACTTTTAAGCCATGCAACGCGCCCTGCGAGACGTAATCGCCATAGCTGGAGATGCCGAGCGCAAAAAGGATCAAGGCTATGGCAGACGGCAGCGTGAAGCCAGCCCAAGCAGCCAGCGCCCCGCTGTATCCAGCCCGAGACAGTCCTACCGCTATGCCGACCTGGCTGCTTGCAGGCCCTGGCAAGAACTGACAAAGCGCGACCAAGTCAGCATAGCTCCGTTCGGAGAGCCAGCGCCGCCGTGTGACAAATTCGGCGCGGAAGTAGCCCAAGTGCGCAATGGGGCCGCCAAAAGATGTCAATCCAAGCCGCAGAAAAATAAGAAAGACCGACCATGGTCTGCTGTCATCGGTAGGGTTATTCGTCATACTTTCGCCTTCATGATCTGCAACGAGTTGATCAATAATAAGCGAAATTCGATAACGAAATTCGATATAAATCTAGAAAAAAATACCTCTATGTGTACTACGCAGTTTTAGCTGTGGCTTTCACAGGAGCACGCTTACTTACGGCTTAGCGTGCTTTATTTTCCGTTTTCTGAGGCGATCCCTAGGAGCTCGGATCTCAGGACGAAGGTCTCCGCGAATGTCCGGTCGATCCGCGCGACGTCCCAGGCGGGCGTTCCC
>NZ_JAPCIV010000103.1:0-1807 GCF_027707585.1 Aeromonas sp. QDB39
TTTTCGTTCCACTGAGCGTCAGACCCCTAATCCCAGCTGTAGCGGCCTGATTACATCCGGCCGCTACACCTAGCTCCACCTTCAAACAAGGAATATCGTTGATGTCACTGTATCGCCGTCTAGTTCTGCTGTCTTGTCTCTCATGGCCGCTGGCTGGCTTTTCTGCCACCGCGCTGACCAACCTCGTCGCGGAACCATTCGCTAAACTCGAACAGGACTTTGGCGGCTCCATCGGTGTGTACGCGATGGATACCGGCTCAGGCGCAACTGTAAGTTACCGCGCTGAGGAGCGCTTCCCACTGTGCAGCTCATTCAAGGGCTTTCTTGCTGCCGCTGTGCTGGCTCGCAGCCAGCAGCAGGCCGGCTTGCTGGACACACCCATCCGTTACGGCAAAAATGCGCTGGTTCCGTGGTCACCCATCTCGGAAAAATATCTGACAACAGGCATGACGGTGGCGGAGCTGTCCGCGGCCGCCGTGCAATACAGTGATAACGCCGCCGCCAATTTGTTGCTGAAGGAGTTGGGCGGCCCGGCCGGGCTGACGGCCTTCATGCGCTCTATCGGCGATACCACGTTCCGTCTGGACCGCTGGGAGCTGGAGCTGAACTCCGCCATCCCAGGCGATGCGCGCGATACCTCATCGCCGCGCGCCGTGACGGAAAGCTTACAAAAACTGACACTGGGCTCTGCACTGGCTGCGCCGCAGCGGCAGCAGTTTGTTGATTGGCTAAAGGGAAACACGACCGGCAACCACCGCATCCGCGCGGCGGTGCCGGCAGACTGGGCAGTCGGAGACAAAACCGGAACCTGCGGAGTGTATGGCACGGCAAATGACTATGCCGTCGTCTGGCCCACTGGGCGCGCACCTATTGTGTTGGCCGTCTACACCCGGGCGCCTAACAAGGATGACAAGCACAGCGAGGCCGTCATCGCCGCTGCGGCTAGACTCGCGCTCGAGGGATTGGGCGTCAACGGGCAGTAAGGCTCTGAAAATCATCTATTGGCCCACCACCGCCGCCCTTGCGGGCGGCATGGATTACCAACCACTGTCACATTTAGGCTAGGAGTCTGCGCGGCAGAGCCGTGTGACCGGTTTTCTGTAGAGCACTGACGATGGCGGCGGCGCTCTCTGCAATTGGCAAGGCGTCGGCGCCAAGGATACCAATCTTGCGGCGCGCGGCGTGTTATGACGACTGGGGTGCATTTGAGCCGCCCCATTTAACCTTCGCCCTCACAGATACGCCATTCGCCTCAGATTTAGCGCCATGCAGACGAGCTTCCACTCGGCTTGCACCTTGTCCAGGCCCCTCATGCTGAACTGACGCAATCCCATCACCGCCTTGATCCAACCATTCGGAGCCTCCACGATCGACTTGCGCCGGCGGTAAGCTGCATCGCCTTGCTCCGTTTTCAATTTCGCCGCAATCGCCGCCGTATGCGGATGGGTCTTGGCATTGACCTTGGCATCTTCACGTCCCTCGCGGCCGAGGGCAACGATGACATCGCCGTGGTGATCGGCGACCTTTGCCAGAACAGCCTCACTACGGAATCCCGCATCCGCCAGCGTCTGGGCCGGCATTTCTCCGGTGTTGGCCTGAACTGCTGCCAGCATGCCCAGCAGCGCCTGACTGTCCGCGGCGCAGTTGGTCAACTCCGCCGCCACGATGATCTGGTGCTCGGCATCGACCGCTGTGTACCCGTTGTAGCTCTGCTCGGAGCCACCACCGGCGTGTTTCATGATCCGGCTGTCCGGATCGGTGAAGCTTTCCTGATCACGGTCATCCGGCACACCAAACTCGCGTTTGT
>NZ_JAPCIV010000104.1:0-1711 GCF_027707585.1 Aeromonas sp. QDB39
ATGATCTCGCACCTCGATAACTGTACGTAAGATCAGTATAGTTCGTGGTAACTGACTGCTAATCATGGGTAATCAGGAAGGGATAACCGATGGTAAAGTAAGTTATCCCTGTCGAGATACTGAAAAGCGTTATCCTCGTTTTTCCCAAAACTGTTTTGCCAGTTCGCTCAGAGCGCTAGTTAACTGAGCGACAGATTTCGCACTTTGCAAATTATTCTGCCCGGTCTGTACATTGGTATCAGCAGCATCGCGTATATTGTTAATACTGCGGTTGATGTCTTCACTTACTGCTCCCTGCTGCTCGACCGCAGTCGCTATTTGCGCGTTCATGTCGGTAATTTCGTTAACACGTTGGCCAATTCCATCAAGAGCTGTAGCTGCTTCCTCTGCGTGAGCTACACTCGTGTGCGCTTGCCGACCACTTTGCTCCATGACTGTAACAGCGGATTGCGCTCGCTCTTGTAGAGCGCTGATCATGCTTTGAATATCCGTTGTCGATTGCTGTGTGCGAGCAGCAAGACTGCGAACCTCATCGGCGACAACAGCAAAACCACGCCCCTGCTCACCAGCACGCGCGGCCTCAATTGCTGCGTTGAGTGCCAACAAATTCGTTTGATCGGCGATCCCTCGTATAACGTCAAGAATTTTTGATATCTCGTTACTTTGACCTTCAAGCTCATGAATAACCTGAGCGGCTTGCCTAATTTCACCTTCAAGGGCAGTGATTGACTGGCTTGTGTGGGCTACCAGACGCTGGCCAGATGCCGTCTCAGTGTCTGCTCTTCCGGCCGCATCTGCAGCATGCTGTGCATTGCTCGCAACCTCTTGAATGCTTGCAGTCATTTGGTTTACTGCCGTTGCTATTTGATCTGTCTCTGCCTGCTGCTCAACTGTAAGTACATTGCTTGACTCAATATCCTTTAGTAGGCCTCGGGTGTGTTCGCTAAGCCGATTTGATGCATCATCTATGCGACCTACTACGGCGCCTGTTTCAGCTTGCATCATTCGTAAAGCAAACTCTATTTGGCCAAACTCATCGGTGCGCCCAGTGTAGACGGATTGACTTAATGGGTTATTGGAAATATTCTTGGCTCTTTCAACCAGTCTTCCAAGAGGAGAGAGAATAGCCAAAACACTAACAGAGCTTAAGCTTCCTGACATTAAAGTAGCTAACAATAAGCTGTTTATTGATGTATCAGTAAGCATGCCGGCAGCCATTGCGCTTGATATAATACTACCCCATATGAGCAAGAGTATTTTCACGGAAAAGCTAGCAGCCAATTTCGGCCTCGCGGCCTTCCCGCTTCTCAATTGAGCATATAATTTTTCCGCAGCCAAAACCTGCTCAGGTTCAGGCTTGGTCCTTACAGACTGGTATTCAACAATCGAACCATTCTTAGCTATTGGCGTTACATAAGCACTTACCCAATAGTGGTCGCCATTTTTACAGCGATTTTTTACTAGCCCCATCCATGAGCGGCCAGATTTTAATGTACTCCACATATGCTCAAATGCAGCAGGCGGCATATCTGGGTGTCTTACGATGTTGTGAGGCTGGCCTAATAGTTCTTCCTCAGTGAAACCACTGATTTTAATGAAGTCAGGATTAACGTACGTGATATGGCTTTGAGGGGAGGTAGTCGAAAGAATATTGGCATCTTTTGGGAGTTCTAAGTTTCGACCCGTCACTGGTAAATTCTGGCGCATAAGA
>NZ_JAPCIV010000105.1:0-1429 GCF_027707585.1 Aeromonas sp. QDB39
GCATATGGATTTAGGGACTCAGAATACTTTTTTCTGAAAATCAAGGCGGCCTTCCCCGGAAAGCCGCGATGAACCTAGTTTTATTGGCCGCCTGCAGGGCCTTGACCATCTCCCGCTTATGCCAGTGCTTGAGGGATTCCAGCACCGAATAAGCCAACGCACCATCGAGCCAGGACACCTCGGCCACACCCACCCCGTTATTGATCCGCACCGTCTGACGCTCCACATAGTGATTGAGCGCCGTCTCACTGCCATCACGCAGCAGGCCGTGTTTGGCCATTGTGATCCAGATAGCCCGGATCACCCCTATTTCAGCCGTCCGAACCTGGGTACCGCTGACCGGGCTTAAACGCTTCTGCTTGCCTCCTTTTACGCCACGTTTAACAGTCGGTTTAAACCCTGCCCCCTTCATGGCTTGCAGCACCTTGTCCAGCTCCTGGATCGACAGCGCTGCCGCAGAGCACTTGCCACTCTGCTGGGTCAGCAGCTCACGATAGGTTTCGTCATCCAGCCCCAGGGAGCGGCGGCCCACCTGCACCAGCCGGATCAAGCGGGTGCGTTCATTGCTTGCTGTCATGACTTCTCCCCACTTTTGCCACCCAGATTTGACCGGCAGGCACATCGTTTCCATTGCGCCACTCAGGGCAATGACTATCGAGCCACTGCTCGGCACCTTGCTGGTTCAAGGGGCCAAACTTCATCACATAGACCAGCAGAGCCTGCCAATTAGACGCCGCCATGACTGACCTCTGCTGCTCTGGCTTGCTGCAGTTCCGCTACCAGTTGCCAGCGCATCTGGCTGGCTTCTCCTGCCAGAGCAAACAGCCCTTGGGCACGAGCCTCTCTATCAAACTGCTTGAGCTGTCTGCACACAGCCCGTTTATCAGGGGTCGCCTGTGCAATGGCGGCCGCGCTGAATATCTTGGTAAGCCGAATATCCATCTCTGTTTTGGTCATCGCCGTGCTCCTTGTTCGAGGCGGTGAAGACCTGGGCCCAGGTCGGCTGCTCATCAGTGCCCGGCCACCACGCCGGGCAGACAGAGGGGCTACCCCCACTGTTTCGCATGATCAATACTCAATCTCCTTATCCAAACGAGAATGGAGTGTCTATGAAGCCGTTGACCGCTCATGAGGTCCTGTTACCTCTCTACAACTTCACCCAACTGATGGTTGGCCATAACCCCAAGCAGCTGCACATCTCGATCAAAACGCAGGAGTGGCTCTTCACAAGGTTGTCCACCGCCCCCTTTCCCATCAAAGAAGCGATCGAATTGGAACCATCAAAGCGATCCGCGTTTTATGAGCTGCTTACGCAATACGTCATGTTTTTGACGATGAACTCTGACCTTAAATTTGGTTCATCGCGGCTTTCCGGGGAAGGCCGCCTTGATTTTCAGAAAAAAGTATTCTGAGTCCCTAAATCCATATG
>NZ_JAPCIV010000106.1:0-1404 GCF_027707585.1 Aeromonas sp. QDB39
CTGAACGTCAGAAGCCGACTGCACTATAGCAGCGGAGGGGTTGGATCCATCAGGCAACGACGGGCTGCTGCCGGCCATCAGCGGACGCAGGGAGGACTTTCCGCAACCGGCCGTTCGATGCGGCACCGATGGCCTTCGCGCAGGGGTAGTGAATCCGCCAGGATTGACTTGCGCTGCCCTACCTCTCACTAGTGAGGGGCGGCAGCGCATCAAGCGGTGAGCGCACTCCGGCACCGCCAACTTTCAGCACATGCGTGTAAATCATCGTCGTAGAGACGTCGGAATGGCCGAGCAGATCCTGCACGGTTCGAATGTCGTAACCGCTGCGGAGCAAGGCCGTCGCGAACGAGTGGCGGAGGGTGTGCGGTGTGGCGGGCTTCGTGATGCCTGCTTGTTCTACGGCACGTTTGAAGGCGCGCTGAAAGGTCTGGTCATACATGTGATGGCGACGCACGACACCGCTCCGTGGATCGGTCGAATGCGTGTGCTGCGCAAAAACCCAGAACCACGGCCAGGAATGCCCGGCGCGCGGATACTTCCGCTCAAGGGCGTCGGGAAGCGCAACGCCGCTGCGGCCCTCGGCCTGGTCCTTCAGCCACCATGCCCGTGCACGCGACAGCTGCTCGCGCAGGCTGGGTGCCAAGCTCTCGGGTAACATCAAGGCCCGATCCTTGGAGCCCTTGCCCTCCCGCACGATGATCGTGCCGTGATCGAAATCCAGATCCTTGACCCGCAGTTGCAAACCCTCACTGATCCGCATGCCCGTTCCATACAGAAGCTGGGCGAACAAACGATGCTCGCCTTCCAGAAAACCGAGGATGCGAACCACTTCATCCGGGGTCAGCACCACCGGCAAGCGCCGCGACGGCCGAGGTCTTCCGATCTCCTGAAGCCAGGGCAGATCCGTGCACAGCACCTTGCCGTAGAAGAACAGCAAGGCCGCCAATGCCTGACGATGCGTGGAGACCGAAACCTTGCGCTCGTTCGCCAGCCAGGACAGAAATGCCTCGACTTCGCTGCTGCCCAAGGTTGCCGGGTGACGCACACCGTGGAAACGGATGAAGGCACGAACCCAGTGGACATAAGCCTGTTCGGTTCGTAAACTGTAATGCAAGTAGCGTATGCGCTCACGCAACTGGTCCAGAACCTTGACCGAACGCAGCGGTGGTAACGGCGCAGTGGCGGTTTTCATGGCTTGTTATGACTGTTTTTTTGTACAGTCTATGCCTCGGGCATCCAAGCAGCAAGCGCGTTACGCCGTGGGTCGATGTTTGATGTTATGGAGCAGCAACGATGTTACGCAGCAGGGCAGTCGCCCTAAAACAAAGTTAGATGCACTAAGCACATAATTGCTCACAGCCAAACTATCAGGTCAAGTCTGCTTTTATTATTTTTAAGCGTGCA
>NZ_JAPCIV010000107.1:0-1333 GCF_027707585.1 Aeromonas sp. QDB39
TAGATTGGCCCCTTGAAGATCCAGACACTTCGCCCCTCTTAACTTAAGAGGTAGTCTTGGAGCTATGTTCAGTACTAGTCACAACGAGAAGATGGTCGAAGTGTTAACAGGGGCCGAGCGCCGTCGACGCCGGACTCCACAAGAAAAGATCGCCATCGTGCAGCAGACCTTTGAGCCCGGGATGACCGTCTCTCATGTTGCTCGCTTGCACGACGTCAACGCAAACCAGCTTTTCAAATGGCGTAAGCAATTCCAAGAAGGGTCTCTCACGGCGATCACCGCCGGTGAGGATGTTGTTCCTGCTTCCGAGTTGGCTGCTGCCATCAAGCAGATCCGAGAGCTTCAGCGTCTGCTCGGGAAGAAGACCATGGAGAACGAGATCCTCAAAGAAGCCGTGGAGTATGGTCGAGCAAAAAAATGGATTGCGCATGCGCCCTTGTTGCCGGGGGACGACGATTAAGTGCTGTGAGCCAGGCTCTTAATGTATCGCGTGCGCAGCTATCCGTTCGTGTTCATCGAAAACCGGGTTGGCAAGATGGTCGTCATCATCGCCAGCGTGATGATGCAGCCTTACTTGGCCGTATCATGGAGGCGATGGCAGAGCTTCCCTCCTATGGCTATCGCCGGGTCTGGGCGCTGTTACGGCGTCAGTCTGAGGCAACAGAACAACCTGTGGTAAACGCTAAGCGGGTATATCGCGTCATGCGCGAGCATGGCTTGCTGCTGGAAAGAAAACCAGCTGCACCATTGGCCCAGCAGGCACATAAGGGGTGTGTTGCCGTCAAGGAGAGCAATCGACGGTGGTGCTCAGATGGCTTCGAGTTTCGCTGCGATAACGGTGAAAAACTACGAGTCACGTTCGCCATGGACTGCTGCGATAGGGAGGCGTTGGACTGGGCGGCCAGTACTGGGGGTTACGATAGTGACACTGTGCAAGATGTCATGCTGAGGTCTGTCGAACGTCGCTTTGGGGATTCGTTGCCGGCATCACCGGTGGAGTGGCTGACTGATAATGGCTCGGCGTATCGCGCCCATGAGACCCGCGCGTTTGCACGAGAAATCGGGTTGGAGCCCAGAACGACAGCAGTGAGAAGCCCACAGAGTAACGGTATAGCGGAGAGCTTCGTGAAGACGATGAAGCGAGACTATATCGAGATGATGCCAAAACCGGATAGCCGAACAGCGGTAGGCAATTTGGCTATTGCGTTTGAGCATTATAACGAGCACCACCCGCACAGCGCCTTGGGATACCGTTCACCACGGGAATTTCTGCGCAGTCGGGTATCACAACCCTAAGCGGGAAAAAGTGTCTGGATCTATGGGGTCAAATCCA
>NZ_JAPCIV010000108.1:0-1304 GCF_027707585.1 Aeromonas sp. QDB39
GGTTCATCGCGGCTTTCCGGGGAAGGCCGCCTTGATTTTCAGAAAAAAGTATTCTGAGTCCCTAAATCCATATGCCATACGCTTTATCACTTTGATCTTGTTGTTCACCCCTTCCAGCACACTCGTGTGCATCGGGTAGTTTGCACTCGCCAGGATCCCCCGCATATATTTCGATAAATTTCGACCAAATCGTTGCAGCGGCGCTAGCCCGCTTTCCTTCACCTGCCGCATCCAGCTCCGCCATCGTCGCCATCCTTCCCACACGCTCGGCGCATACCAGATGCCCTTCAACGCCTCTTTCAGCACGTACACCATCGCCAGCGGTTGATTCGCCGCCAACAGCTCCTGCAACTTCACATCCTGTTTTTCACTCAGCTTCGCCCGATTACGTAGCAGCAACCAACGCGCACTTTTGACCACTTTTCGCGCCGGTTTATCGCTTTTCAGTGCATTCGCCTGCTCCACTCGCACCCGGTCCACCACCTCTCGGCCATAGCGAGCCACCACGTGGAACAGGTCGTAGACCACCTCCGCCTGCGGGCAGTGTTGCTTCACCTCCAGGTCGAACGCCGTGTTCATGTCCATCGCCACCGCCTCAATCTGCTGGCATCGCTCGCCGAGCTGCTCGAAGAAGGGACGGATAGCGGCCCGGCTGTTGCCGTGCCCCACCCACAGGACGCGGGTTCGCTCGGCATCCATGATCACGGTGGCATAGCGGTGTCCCTTGTGCAGGGCAAACTCATCCATCACCAGCCGCCGCACCTCCCCAAGTTCGATGGTGCCCACACTGGTCTGCAAACGGCGCTTGTCGATCTCCTTGATGGTGTGCCAACCGACCCCGGTGAGCTGGCTGACATGGCGGATGGGGAGGTACTGAACGAGCGCTTCAATCCAGCACTGCATGCGCCGGGTGAGGCGGGAGCCAGAGGGGAGCCAGTCGATATGTTCACTGACGCGACCACAGCGCAGACAGTCGACGCGGCGAACAGGCAGTTGTAACCAGACTTGTCGGTCAAATAGGTCTCGCTCACGCACCCGGCGGATACGTTGGTCGTGGATCAATGGCGTGGGTTGCAGGCATCGGCGACAACGGGGCAACAGGTCGGCGCGAGGCTCAAGGGTAAACAGGGTGTGATGGTTGGCAGAAAGCGCTTGGGCGATGACGGTATAACCTGGCCAGAAGGAGGCAATATCAATATGATGCACGGCGACAGCAGGGTGATGGTGGTGGTGTGTTTGGAGACAGCCAGTTTACCAGCACCCTGTCTGTCAACTTCCACTTCCCCAAGATCCCGCGAAGAACC
>NZ_JAPCIV010000109.1:0-1269 GCF_027707585.1 Aeromonas sp. QDB39
CTACACGCCGAAACAGCGTCTGGCACAGGCCGCATGACCTCTACTTTTGAATGCCCCTAAAAATGGGGGGATTACCGTTTCCGCTGGCGGAGCGCCGCCAGCGGAGCTATTCCTCGGCCAGCCCGGTCACTATTTTTTCGTTATCCATTATTTCGCTAAATATCCCCGTATTTCATGGTTGGGTCATGCCATGCGCCACGTTATGTTTCATCCATACCGCCGGCAAGCATTATGAAAGTTATCTCTGCCGATAATTAATGTAAACATGATAACCGGCAGTTTTTATTTTGTGGTGGTTGGCAAGCGTTCTGGATGTTCATAAATATAACGAGGTGAATAATGAAAAAACGGCACTCCCTGTTTTTAATGGCGGCACTTCCGCTGGCACTGATGACCTCGGTACAGGCACAGTCAAGCCTGGCCGAGATCCAGCGGGCCGGGGTGATCAAGATCGGCACCGAAGGGGCCTATCCTCCCTTCACCTATCACGACAAGAGCGGCAAGCTGGTGGGCTTTGACGTGGAGATCGGCGAGCTCATCGCAAGCGGTCTCGGCGTGAAGCCCGAGTTCGTCGAGGGCAAGTGGGACGGTCTCATCGCCGGGGTGGACGCCAAGCGCTACGACCTGGTGCTCAACGAAGTGGCCATCACCCCTGAGCGGCTGAAAAAATATGACTTTTCAGACCCCTACATCACCTCCAAGGCGGTGATCGTGGTGCACAGCGACAACCACAGCATCAAGAGTTTTGCCGATCTGAAGGGCAAGAAATCCTCCCAGTCGCTGACCAGCAACTTCGCTCAGCTGGCGAAATCATCGGGCGCCGAGGTGGTGGCCACCGAGGGATTCAACCAGTCCCTTGAACTGGTGCTGACCGGGCGGGTGGATGCTACCCTCAACGACAGCCTCTCCTTTCTCGACTTCAAGAAACAGAAGCCGGACGCCAAGTTGAAGGTGGCGGCCACCGAGGCCAAGGGGGATCAATCGGGGGCCCTGCTCGCCAAGGGACAACCCGAGTTGCTGGCCGCCATCAATCAGGCGCTGCGCAATGCCAAGCAGGATGGCGCATATCAGAAAATATCGCAGAAATATTTCGGCACCGACGTCTCGCAATAATATCGCGGCAACATAATAACAACTGAGGATATTAACGTGCCGGCCTGGTTGCAGTTAATGATCGACTCTTTTTGGCCCCCGCGAATTCAGATAATAACTGCAACACCCATGGTGCATAGGAGAGAAGAGGCCAACTGCCGGTTCTGGTACGCTTCT
>NZ_JAPCIV010000110.1:0-1262 GCF_027707585.1 Aeromonas sp. QDB39
CCTTAACCATCCCCTCATATGAGCGAGGCGTGGCGCGGCTTCTGAGGTATGATCGCCATCCTTGACCAGCTAATACCCAACAGACTATCCCCATGTTTAACCACGAACTAATCCTCAACCACATCGACGATATATTTGGACAGGACATGCATGCCAAGCGTGTTCTTTCCCTCGCCAATGCTACCCTCGGGGTTATCGAGTCAGGTTCACTGGCCATCCACGCCATCGGTAGTGGCCTCTCCTTGGCCAACGGTCTCGAACGTAAACATGCGGTTAAACAGGTGGATCGCCTGCTCACTAACACCAAGCTCAATGTCTGGAGCCTCTTTGACGATTGGGTGCCCTATGTGGTCGGTGAACGTACCGAGATCGTAGTCTCCATGGACTGGACCGAATTCGATGCCGATGATCACAGTACCTTGGTTATCAGCCTGCAAACCAACCACGGTCGCAGTACTCCGCTGCTGTGGAAAACCCATCGGAAATCGTTGCTCAAAGGGCAACGCAATGCCCATGAGAAAGAGCTGCTCACCAAGCTCAAGCAGACGTTGCCAGAGGGTATCTTCGTGACGGTAGTCGCTGACCGCGGCTTTGGTTACATGGTGCTGTTCGAACGCCTGGAGCAAGAGCTAGGCTTTGCTTATCTCATTAGATTTAAAGGAAATGTTTTGGTTGGTTACCCTGGTGTAGAGCAGGTTCCAGCTCGGGACTGGCTAACGCCGACCGGGCGCACCCGAACCCTCAAAGCGGTGGAGCTAACTGGGCAGCGACAGCCTGTCGAACGGGTCTATTGTTGTCATAAGAGTGGCATGAAAGACGCGTGGTTTCTGGCCAGTAACCGGACCGACCTGAGCGCCGCCAAGGCGTTGCAACTATACGGCCAGCGCTGGGGTATCGAGACCAGTTTTCGTGATATCAAAGATTACAAATTCGGCATGGGTATGGGAGATGTGCACATCAGTAATCCGGTCCGGCGCGACCGACTGTTTTTATTCAGTGCCCTGGCCATCGTCTTGCTGACGCTGCTGGGTAAGGCTGGAGACAGTGTCGGTCTAGAGAGAACGATCAAGGTCAATACCAGCAAGAGCCGAACCTATTCGTTCTTTCGGCAAGGGGTCATCTATTACCAGTTGCTACCTAAAATGAAAGAAGCCAATGCGGTCTTGTTGATGGATAAATTTATCTACTACCTGAAGCAACACCGCTTATATACCCGCACACTTGGAATTATTTGAGTCTCTAAAAATGAGGGGATCTCTGAG
>NZ_JAPCIV010000111.1:0-1252 GCF_027707585.1 Aeromonas sp. QDB39
GGGAGTCACATGGAAGATCAGATCCTGGAAAACGGGAAAAGTTCCGTTCAGACCGCTATTTGTGTATAAGAGTCAGCGTTAAGAAAGCTTACCAATCCACCAATAACATCATCTGAGTAATATTCATTGAAATCAATATCACCATCAATTGACAGTCTATGAAACTTTATAGCTTTAATAAAGTATGGCACTGCAGGATGCACATTGAAACGCCTCCCAAAGTCTTCATCTGAAATAAATGCATTAATATTTGACAAAATTAGCTTTCTAAGTATCTTTCTAATCTCTTTCTTCTGTGCCGCACTATACACAGGCAATAAATCCTTTTGACTTACCATTCTATCTTTTATTAATTCGAATGCCTTGCTAACACTCTGCTCATCTTCCAAATTACTTATTTCAAAAATCCGCCGACCAATCATAGGTAAATGGTAGTAACTGTATTTTCGAATAGTCCCAATATATCTAAGCAACATAAAAATTCGTTCAAAGAAATCAGCGTCACCCGAAACAATCCGACTTCTTTTCAGGTAATGGCGCCGATTCACCCCAAAAGATTTTATAAAATGAAGCCTATAGTCATCAATTTCAGATGTTTTGAGCATAAGACCTCTACTTATCGTAGCTGCAATATGGGCATAAGTTCTATTTCTTTGAGCTGCTTTCAGTAGGGAATCGCTATACTCATAAATTGAAAACTTTTTAATTATTTCTTCTGTTTCTCCCTTATCTACCTTCCTCCTTTCTTCTTTTGCTATCACATCAATTTCGTCAGTCATGAGTATTCTCCTTTTACGTCACTAGCTATGATGATGAATTACTTGTCTATCAAATAACCATAACTCCGGCTGAATATCACGATAAAAATGCAAAGAAGTAAAATGGCGGACTTCTAGATGTCCGATTCGCACACTTAGCTACAAATCATGGTACATAACCATGATCACACTTAACATGGGAAGTCACTTTGCATGGCAAAGCGAAGCTCATCTGAATTTTCACTCATTCTCCATGGGCTATGTGCATGCTCCTACCTATGGCTACCACTCCGGCTATCGCTACCTATGTGCACCGAGAGGGTGACCATTCCAAACCATAGAAAGTTACCAATATGAAGGCACATACTTGTATTTGGCATCATGACCACTCAGCTCGCTGAACTACCATCTTTTTTTGGGTAAGCGGATTAAATGGTTGATCTTACCTTTGCATGAGAGTGAGGCAAACCGGCATCTCATCGGATTATCTGGTT
>NZ_JAPCIV010000112.1:0-1198 GCF_027707585.1 Aeromonas sp. QDB39
GGTAATCCCCCCGAAAAACCAGGGTGCTCATAAGTAGAATTTTCCCGTACCTTGAACGCAGGAGGTTCTACATGAAAACATCACGCTTTAGCGATACCCAGATCATCGCCATCCTCAAACAAGCTGAGGCTGGAGCTCCCGTCCCGGAGCTCTGCCGCGAGCATGGCATAAGCACGACCACCTTCTACAAGTGGCGTTCCAAATTCGGGGGGATGGATGCCTCCCTCATGGCTCGACTCAAGGAGCTGGAGGACGAAAACCGCCGCCTCAAGAAGATGTACGCCGAGGAGCGCCTCAAGGCAGAGATCATCACCGAGGCCATGGCAAAAAAGTGGTAACGCCATCTGCCCGCCGGGAGATGGCGACCAAAGCCGTGACTCACTACGCCATATCCATCCGTCTGGCTTGCCGGATCTTCAAGGTCAGTGAAAGCTGCTATCGCTATCAGCCCGTGCTGGTCGATGAAAACCAGGAAATTGCCGATTGGCTGCTACGTATCACGGCCAGCCAGCGCAACTGGGGCTTCGGGTTATGCTTTTTGTACCTGCGCAACGTCCAAGGCTTTGGCTGGAATCACAAACGGGTATACCGGATCTATCGGGCGCTGGAGCTCAATCTGCGGATAAAACCCAGGAAACGGTTGGTTCGGGCTAAGCCAGAGCCGTTGGCGGTTCCCGACCAGCCTAATCAGTGCTGGTCGATGGACTTTATGCATGACCAGCTCAGCGATGGCCGCTCGGTGCGGCTGTTTAATGTGATCGATGACTTCAATCGTGAAGCGCTGTGCATCGAGGTGGATTTCTCCTTACCCGCCTCACGAGTCAAACGGGCGCTGGAGCAGGTGATCACGTGGCGAGGTAAGCCCGCCATTATCCGATGTGACAATGGCCCGGAATACATCAGCGAAGAGCTCAAGCGATGGGCGAAACAGGAGGGGATAACCCTGGGCTATATCCAGCCAGGAAATCCGCAGCAGAATGCCTACATCGAACGGTTTAACCGCACGGTGCGCTACGACTGGCTGGGCCATTACCTGTTTGAGTCACTGAATGAACTACAGGAGTTTGCCACGAACTGGCTGTGGGTTTATAACCATGAGCGGCCCAATATGGCGCTGGGTGGCTACACGCCGAAACAGCGTCTGGCACAGGCCGCATGACCTCTACTTTTGAATGCCCCTAAAAATGGGGGGATTACC
>NZ_JAPCIV010000113.1:0-1184 GCF_027707585.1 Aeromonas sp. QDB39
ATGTTTGATGAGTTTTTAATTGAGACCCCAATAACCAATCCTAACAACGTCCGGCCAGAGTTTAGTCCAATAGAGAATCCATCCAGATACAAATATCAAGCCTTAAAAGATTTCTTGTTCATGCTGCAATTGGAACCATATATAGGACTTGGATTAGTTAATTTAATCCCTGATCCAAGCGAGTTTGACATGCCTCTGATGAGAGCTGTCATGGAGATGGCTGGTAAGCGTGGCAATCAGAAAAATATTCTGAATGAGCAAGATCGTCAGCTACATTTTGGAATGTGCATTGAAGATGTATTGAACTCAACATCTATGATGTCCAGAGAAGCAAGAGTTAAGTTACTGATAAATCAATTTGGACTTGATAATGATCATGCAACTCAAACGATTGATCTATTAGAGCAGCAAGCAGATGTCTCACCACTTGTGATGCTTCAAAAAGTTGATCGTAAAGATAATAGTCAATTCATGCTATTCAGAATGGCGCCCAACTATGAAATGTCGTTACTAATTGCTCAAGTGACAGGTTCTGTAGTAGTTACTGACAGCGGATCAAGATGGAATGAGATGATGGCAGCTCAACATAGGCCGCAAGGAATTGCGACTTATCCATGGGATAATGCTCATAATACTTTTAATTCGTTGCCGATTGACGAAGCAATTTTAGATACATATCGAAAATCTCAAGGTAATTTTTCCACTGCTAGAAAATGGCTTAAAACCATGGATCAGATGGTTTTGAACAATAACCGCGACCCTAGTAAATTAGCCAACTTAGCTGGGCAAGCTTCTGATCTTATGAGACAACTTGGGCAAGTTACTGACCAAGTTCTATTGTCCCAGTTCAAAATTTCGAGTCCCGAAGGTGGTTTCCATGATGTCAACGTACAACGGCTACTAGCTCGCTCTAGTTGCTTGAGGTATGACAGATATGTCAGGTCTGTTTACGGTATTAGCATCCAAGATTGAAGCAGTACAATTCATGATTCAATCAATGTACCTGTTCGAGAAGTGAAAGGGTGGTCATCTATCAGGGGGAAGTTCTGGAAAAATTGGGCTATCAAAAGTTGAAAAATAGGAAAAATAGCAAAAAATTACTATTTTTCTGGAAAAGGCCACTAAGCCCTACCATACAACGATTTCCAGATTTATTTCATAGTCAATCTGTGTAGGTAGTTTGT
>NZ_JAPCIV010000114.1:0-1181 GCF_027707585.1 Aeromonas sp. QDB39
TTTAGAGGTTTATATAGTGGCATATTGGACATTCGAACTATTAGTGTTAATGCATTGCCAATGACATCAATGTTTGACCTGATTACCCATGACCCTCAGCCAGCTTCAAGAGCCGATATGGCATCGGCGGGCTTGCCACGACTGCATGCCCCAATTCAACAAACATACTCTTGAGGTCAAAACGATGATTAAACCGGAAGCAGTATTCAGCAAGATGCCTTGGTAAATGCTTCGCTCCGAGCTTATGACAACTGCCCCGCAGCGAGTTCTTCACATTCCCTATCATCGTGTTTACCCAGTTGAATGCCGGATGATCCAGCAAATCAAGGTTGCCCCCGGTGACAACTCCCAGGTGCTCACAATTGGCCTCCTTGACCGCTTTGAAACAGGCCAATCCATCGGATATCACCGCGCTACCACTGGCAATATGCCGTTTTGCCCAATCAGCAATGACGTTGGTTTTGAAACCATCGACCACCGTCATCCGCATCTTGATTGGATGCCCTTCCTTGTTCAGGGCTACTGCTGCCACAAACGGCGTCTTGCCTGCCGCGCCGCGACCTCGTTTGCCACCACGGCGCTCTCCACCCCAGTAGACATCATCGAGCTGAATGATGCCGCTGATGGGCTGCTTGTCATCGGACTCTTTCATGGCTTGCAGCAGCTTGTGCTTGAGCATCCAGGCGGTGTCATATTTGACGTCCAACTGGCGCTTTAGCTCCATCGCTGACAAGCCAGTTTTGGTCTGTGACAGCAGGTGTATCGCCAGAAACCACTTGGTCAGTGGGAGTTTGGTGTTTGCAAAAATCGTGTTTCCAGTCAATGACATCTGGTGACGGCAGTTATTGCATTGCAGCACGCGTGGCCGACTTTTCAGGCGACAGCAGGTCTTGTTGGCGCACTCAGGACAGATGAAACCGTTCGGAAAACGCCAAGCGAGCAGCGCGTTTTCGCACTGCGCTTCAGTGCCATAGTCCTTGAAAAAATCAAACAGGCTGTAGCCTTTCTGGAATTGGACTTTGCTTTTGGCCATGATCTCGCACCTCAGTAACTGTACGTAAGATCAGTATAGCTCGTGGTGACTGCTAATCATGGGTAATCAGGATGTTTGATGAGTTTTTAATTGAGACCCCAATAACCAATCCTAACAACGTCCGGCCAGAGTTTAGTCCAATAGAGAA
>NZ_JAPCIV010000115.1:0-1176 GCF_027707585.1 Aeromonas sp. QDB39
TTAATCAGATCGCACAAACGACGCCGAGTTCCCTTCTTTCCCGGATAAGTGATCTACATTTCGGAACGGTTATTTAGTATCAAACCTAAACAATATTTAACGCGAGTGGATTTATATGAAATTACCAAGCCATGGGCTACCAATAAAAAATGACTCTAAATACCCATGGGGCGATCGCTTCAATAGACTGAAAGCTACGGAGGAAATGAGAAGATTTGCAGAATATATTCTGTATCAACTACATTTTGACACCATCAACACTGATTCTGACTCAATTTTATTAATTTTTAATGACTATTTCAAAACCAAACAAGATTATGTTATCGCAAACTACATTCGGAAAATAGATAACGCCATCCAGTTAGAGAACACTGACGCAATCGCAGAATTTCTATTCAAACAGTTCAGTAGAAACTGTCTAGAAATGGAGCACTTTTGCTGGATACAGGTAACGAACCCAAGAGTGTGTAATTTTGCATTCGCTATAACCAATAATTGGAGTTATTTTTTTGATAAAGATAGTGACCTTTACAAAAAAAACCTCCCAAATCTTAGTCAACCAGGGCCAGCTTATTTTAGAAGCAATTCTTTTGAAGATGTAATATCATTAAGTCACATGCGTTTTACCAATAGCCACCCAAGAGCCAAAACCTCTCGTCAAAAAAAAGAAAGGGTGATTGAGTATTTTGATCGCTTAGACGATGGCATCGCTATAAAGTCCAAACACCTTCAGTTTATTGAATTGCTTTGGAGTAAAATAATTAAAAAACAAAAACCTAAAAGCTGGTTGAACTTTAAAGGATTAGGGAAGGTGCGAATAAGCGGGGAAATTCTTCTCGGCTGACTCAGTCATTTCATTTCTTCATGTTTGAGCCGATTTTTTCTCCCGTAAATGCCTTGAATCAGCCTATTTAGACCGTTTCTTCGCCATTTAAGGCGTTATCCCCAGTTTTTAGTGAGATCTCTCCCACTGACGTATCATTTGGTCCGCCCGAAACAGGTTGGCCAGCGTGAATAACATCGCCAGTTGGTTATCGTTTTTCAGCAACCCCTTGTATCTGGCTTTCACGAAGCCGAACTGTCGCTTGATGATGCGAAATGGGGTAATCCCCCCATTTTTAGGGGCATTCAAAAGTAGAGGTCATGCGGCCTGTGCCAGACGCTGTTTCGGCGTGT
>NZ_JAPCIV010000116.1:0-1169 GCF_027707585.1 Aeromonas sp. QDB39
CTAAATAACCGTTCCGAAATGTAGATCACTTATCCGGGAAAGAAGGGAACTCGGCGTCGTTTGTGCGATCTGATTAATCGCCAAACCAATCAAACGACAAACGAGCCGAGCCCGAAATGATACTAACACTCCCCGACCATGATGAGCGACGCCGGATCATCAACAAGATGCACCGGACCAAAGATAAAGATCTCTGCCGGAGGCTCAACGCCATCTTGCTCCTTGCTGACGGGCACAGTGTCTCGGCTGTTTCTCGGCTCACTGCCGCCGCCCGGTCATCGATCAATCGCTGGGTGAACTGGTACACCTTGTTCGGTCTGGAGGGGCTTGAAAGCGAGCCTCGGGGGCGCAAGCCGGTGCTGCCATTTGCTCACATCTCGGGTCTATTACAGCTGTTGATCCAGTTGTCTCCACAGGAGCTCGGATATCAGCGCTCGCGTTGGAGTACCGAACTGATGGCGCTTGAACTCAAACGGAGTTGGCGCCTGACATTGCATGCTTCAACAATACGGCGATGGCTGCCCAGGCTAGGGATTGTCTGGCGCCGGGCCGCGCCCACTTTGCACATCCGCGATCCCCATAAAGAGCGGAAAATGGCCGCTATCAATGAGGCCTTGGGACGCTGCAGTGCGGACCATCCCGTGTTCTATGAAGATGAGGTGGATATCCACCTCAATCCCAAGCTGGGGGCGGACTGGATGATGCGAGGGAAGCAGAAGAAAGTGGCAACTCCGGGCCAGAATCGCAAACATTACCTCGCTGGCGCCCTGCATGCAGGAACAGGTAACGTGACCTATGTGGCGAGCGATAGCAAAGACACGGACTTGTTCTTGTCACTGCTCCAAACACTAAAGCGGACTTATCGGCGCGCCAAGAGCATCACGCTGATCCTGGATAACTACATCATCCACAAGAGCAAAAAAGCACAGCGATGGCTGGCAAAAAATCCGAAGTTCATCGTGCTTTTTCAGCCGGTGTATTCGCCATGGGTGAACCAGATTGAGCGGCTGTGGCATGCCCTCCATGAAACGATCACCCGGAACCACCAATGCCGCACATTGGGTGAGTTATTACGTCGCGTGTTCTACTTCCTGGATCATGCCGCCCCGTTCCCCGGTAATGGACATGGGCTTATGCAACTGGAGCGAAATTAGGATCAGCTATTTAGT
>NZ_JAPCIV010000117.1:0-1109 GCF_027707585.1 Aeromonas sp. QDB39
GAGTCACATGGAAGATCAGATCCTGGAAAACGGGAAAAGTTCCGTTCAGACCGCTATTTGTGTATAAGAGTCAGGGCGAGGACAGCATTGATTAACATCAATGTTCCCCACCCAACAACAAACT
Source organism: Aeromonas sp. QDB39 (assembly GCF_027707585.1). Taxonomy (NCBI): domain Bacteria; kingdom Pseudomonadati; phylum Pseudomonadota; class Gammaproteobacteria; order Aeromonadales; family Aeromonadaceae; genus Aeromonas; species Aeromonas sp. QDB39. The sequence continues at coordinate 125 of NZ_JAPCIV010000117.1, forward strand.
GTTTGCCTACCTCAATGTGCTCTGGGTTCACAAGAATTTCCTTTTCATTTGTCCTGGTAATATTTGGTTGAAGAACGGGGGAGAAGCAATCGAAAAAAAACATATGGAATATCACCCTGTCCGGTCGAATGTTCAGCTATGCAATCAGAAAAATGGGTGTCCTGATTTATTTTTTCATGAAGATTAAAAATAAAGCATTCTAAAAATTAGTTGTTACTTTTAAGAGGTGTTTATTTGTCGTTTGTTAGTTCGAAATCAAATAGTAATTTTAAAAGGTAGGGGTTAAAGACAAAACCTTTATATGTTCTTACATTCTCCTTTGGAACATAAATGTTATTCTCTGTCAACTCATGAAAATCGGGCTCAAATCCATAAACTGTAATGTTTTTGCCAAAAGCTAAACGTTTAAGATATTGAAAAAACGTTAATTGTCGCCTTAGTTCAAATGCGATGCTCTTGCCATAATATTGATTAACCCAATGTTCAAGATCGTTTCCGCTACGAACATTCACCGCCCTATATCGAATGTCCCAAGTTCTTTGTCTGTCCCCTTTACTATATAAAGTGGCTTCAACGTTTAGCTCCTGCCCCATCTCAAAAAGTACAGGAAACCTTTGGGTATAATCAACCTTAGAAGTAAACGCAGTATCATTGATTGAAAAGTACCCACCTTTAGGTAAATAATCAATTTGGTATAGAGAATAGTCATGTGTCTTCGACGAATTTATTTCGTGATAAATTTCTGAAGCTGCGCGGGTTCCAGAGTGAGTCATATATTTTTCATCAAAAGATGCTCTTCCATTCTTTTTATGATATTTTAGTGAGAGCGATACATTTTCTTCCGAATGCTTAAATTCATTAAATATTGTCAACTGAACAGGAACCAAATACTTGACACCTTGTTCTTTGGGGTATACGGATTTAATGGTTGATGGGGCACCTTCACCCCATCAATCTGATACCACCCTCAGATGGTTGATAGATC
>NZ_JAPCIV010000118.1:0-1091 GCF_027707585.1 Aeromonas sp. QDB39
CGCGAATTCAACTTCGAAGTGCAATTCCCGATTAAAAATCAGGCTGCTTTCAGAAGTTCGTCAAAAACCACCTGTGGCTGTTTAAATCCCAAGCATTTGCGCGGCCTGAAGTTCAGCCGCTTTTCGACGGCTGACAGTGCCTCTGCTGTCACCACACTCAAATCACTGCCTTTGGGCACATATTGCCGCAGCAGACCATTGCTATTCTCATTCTGTCCCCGTTCCCATGCACTGTATGGATGCGCAAAGTACACCTGCGCTTCCAGCTCTGCTGCAACACGTTCATGTTCGACAAACTCGCTACCATTGTCAGCTGTGATGGTATGGACATGTGCCTGGTAGGGTTTCAGCATGCTGATAATGGTGTCCGCCACCGCGCTGGCTGTTTTGCTGGGAACGTATTGAACCAGGTAGAGCCGGCTCTTACGCTCCAACAGACTCACTATTGCACCGCTGCCTTGCTTACCCAACACGGTATCGACTTCCCAATCTCCCACACGGCTCCGCTCATTGACTATCGCAGGGCGTTCATCAATCGATACCGGATTGGGAATGACACTGCGTTTGCTGTTCTTACCCTTGCGATAGCGTTTGTGACCCTGACGCAGATGCCGGTATAGCGTGCCACCGTTGGCCTTGTCGCGTGCCACATAGCGGTATATCCACTCGTGGCTAACCGGGCAGTTAATCATGTCTCCAACGCCACTGATTTGCTCGGGACTCCAGTCCGCGACCAGCGCCATGCAAACAAAGTCGATGGTATCAGACGGGACAGTACGCTTCTGACTCGTCAGCCGTCGTGCCGTGGCAAGTTGGTGAGCCTGCTGCGGCTGATAGGCCTGCCCAGCACAATTACGACGAAGCTCACGACTGATAGTCGATGGATGAACCCCGAGCTGTTTGGCAATGCGGGCCTGTGACAGGCCATGGTCACGGAGGCAGGCAATCTGGTATCGTAGCCCCTCGGTCAACTGCTGGTATTTCATGGTGTATCGCTTTGTTTCTTTGGCGAGAAGAAGCGTACCCTAACTGGTAGTTGACCGCCTCTCTCCTATGCACCATGGGCATTGCACTTATTATCTGAATTCACG
>NZ_JAPCIV010000119.1:0-1088 GCF_027707585.1 Aeromonas sp. QDB39
CGCGAATTCAGATAATAACTGCAACACCCATGGTGCATAGGAGAGAAGAGGCCAACTGCCGGTTCTGGTACGCTTCTTCTCGCCAAAGAAACAAAGCGGAACACCATGAGATACCATCAGTTGACCGAAGGACAACGATACCAGATCGCCTGCCTTCATGACCATGGCTTGAGCCAAGCAATGATTGCCCGCAAGGTGGGTGTGCATCCATCCACCATTAGTCGCGAACTCCGTCGCAACCGGTGTGCGCAAGGTTATCAACCAGCAGAGGCTCATCAATCGGCCACCCTGCGACGATGTTCCAGCAGCAAATATCGTGTCCCGGAAGATACCCTTATTTTCGTGACCATGGCGTTGGCCGCAGACTGGAGTCCGGAGCAGATAAGCTCGGTCTGCAGGCGCATTGGTTGCCCTGTCAGTCATGAGTGGATCTACCGCTATGTGGCGCAGGATAAGGCCAACGGTGGCAAGCTGTTCCGTCACTTGCGGCAAGGCCACAAACGTTACCGTAAGGGACAGAATGCCAAGCGCTGCGTGATCCCCAACCCGGTATCGATCGATGAGCGCCCAGCGATAGTCGACTCTCGTAGCCGATTGGGTGACTGGGAGGTGGATACCGTTTCGGGCAAACAAGGTAGTGGTGCCATCGTGACACTGGCCGAGCGTAAGAGCCGACTCTACCTAGTGCAGTATGTGCCTGCCAAGACGGCAGCTGCAGTGGCCGATGCCATCATCTGCATGCTAGAGCCCTACAAGGCACATGTTCATACAATCACCGCGGACAATGGCAGTGAATTTGTGGAACATGAGCGAGTAGCCAAGGTGCTAAATGCCCAGTTTTACTTCGCGCATCCATACAGCGCGTGGGAGCGAGGTCTGAACGAGAACAGCAATGGCTTGTTGCGGCAGTATGTGCCCAAGGGCAGCGACCTGAGCCAGCTCAGCCCGGATGAGTTGTCGGCCTTCGAGCGGCGACTCAACCTTAGACCGCGCAAATGTTTGGATTTCAGGCAACCGCAGATCGTGTTTGATGAACTACGACAGGTTGCTTGATTTGGCGGGTGTTGCACTTCGGAGTTGAATTCGCG
>NZ_JAPCIV010000120.1:0-1086 GCF_027707585.1 Aeromonas sp. QDB39
CATGCCTTATGGAAATCCTCAATCCGCCAGCGATGGGTGTATATGTCGATGACGCGCAAGGCTTGGGCTAGCGACTCGACCGGTTCGCTGGTCAACAATAACCATTTCAACGGTGTCTCACCCTTGGGCGGGTTAATCTCCTCGGCCAGCACCGCGTTGAGCGTGATATTCCCCTGTTTTAGCGTGATGCGGCCACTGCGCAGGCTCAGGCTCGCCTTGCGGGCTGGCCGATTCTTGCGTTTGCCGCGTTTATCCACCACACCCTTTTGCGGAATACTGATCTGATAGCCCCCCAGCTCTGGTTGGTTTTTCAGATGGTCATACAGATACAGCCCAGACTCTACGTCCTTACGCGGGTGTTTGGAGCGCACCACGAAGCGCTCGTTATGCGCCAGTTTGTCCTGCAGATAAGCATGAATATCGGCTTCGCGGTCACAGACTGCAATCACGTTGCGCATCATGCTGCCCATGCGTAACCGGCTGGTTGCTGCCGCTGCCAGCCATTTGCCACTCTCCTTTTCATCCGCATCGGCAGGGTCATCCGGACGCATCCACCACTCTTGATGCAGTAATCCTACGGTGCGGAATGTGGTGGCCTCGAGCAAGAGCACGGAGTGAACCCACCATCCACGGGATTTATCCTTTACCGTCCCCAGCTTGCCAAGCTCTTCGGCTACCTGGTGGCGATAACTCAAAGAGGTGGTGTCCTCAATGGCCAGCAGCTCGGGAAACTCCCGCGCCAACTTGACCGTTTGCATGGCGCCAGCCTTTCTGATCGCCTCGGCAGAGACGTTGGGATTACGGATAAATCGGTAAGCGCCTTCCTGCATGGCTTCACTACCCTCTGATGAGATGGTTATTGATTTACCAGAATATTTTGCCAATTGAGCGGCAACGTTAACCAAGCGGGCAGTACGGCGAGGATCACCGAGCGCCGCCGAAGAGAACACAGATTTAGCCCAGTCGGCCGCATGATGAAGAGCAGAAGTTAGCATGATCGTTACCATGTTGGGAGTCACATGGAAGATCAGATCCTGGAAAACGGGAAAAGTTCCGTTCAGACCGCTATTTGTGTATAAGAGTCAG
>NZ_JAPCIV010000121.1:0-1062 GCF_027707585.1 Aeromonas sp. QDB39
GGCGTTGTTGCCCAAATAAGCCATTAGGCCACAACTTCCCCAGCCCCAGGTGATAGTTACACTTGGGGCTTTCTAACCGGCAGACCAAGGGCATTCAGTTTGTTCATCGCACACACGTAGGCCATGATCTCTCCCACTTGTCCGTTGTAATTACGTAGACTGATTTTTCCCGTCATCAATTGTTTGAACCTATACATCGCCGTCTCGGCCAATGAGCGCCGATGATACCCGGACTGCTGCTTCCAGTGAGTCAGCCCCTCCTTGCGCATCACCAGAACCGCTTCATTACGTGGATGCCCCTCTTCCCATAAACCGGCATTCTTGCGCGGCGGAATACAAGCCTTGGCTCCTTTGCGCTTTATCAGTTCATGGCAGGCCTTGGTGTCATATGCGCCATCGGCATACACTGTCCCAAGGGCTCGGCGTAGCGGATTGAACAGGGTCGGCAACACCTCGGCATCATGAACATTTTCCAACGAGGCCTCGGCTGCCACGATGTCGTGGGTCGCCGGATCCACAGCCAGATGCAATTTGCGCCAGACCCGGCGCTTGTCATGGCCATGCTTTCTGACCTTCCATTCACCCTCGCCAAACACTTTCAAGCCGGTGGAATCGATAACCAAATCGGTAACCTTGCCCTTGGGTGGCTGGCGGTATGCAACCTTCACGGTACTGGCGCGCTTGCTGACACAGCTGTAGTCGGGGGCACACAGCGGCACATTCATCAGCTCAAACAGCGAGTCGAGCAGGCCCTGTGTCGCCCGCAGGGAGAGGTTAAAAATGCCCTTGAGCATGAGAAAGGTACAGATGGTCTGGTCGGTGTAGAGGGCGCTTCTTCCCCGTCGGCCATGATGTTCTTGATGGAACCAGTTATGAACGACATTCTCATCAACCCAGAACGTTAGCGAGCCGCGTTTGACCAGGGAACGGTTGTACTGTGACCAGTTGGATATGGCGTGAAGCGACTTGCCCATGATGCTGATTTGAAGAGGGATTTGGTGATCAGATCACCGTCTCAACCATAAGTTCAATTCAGGTCACTCTGATTTGGGAAACAACGCC
>NZ_JAPCIV010000122.1:0-1057 GCF_027707585.1 Aeromonas sp. QDB39
AACCGCAGATCGTGTTTGATGAACTACGACAGGTTGCTTGATTTGGCGGGTGTTGCACTTCGGAGTTGAATTCGCGGCCTCATTAATTGTTAGCCGTTAAAATTAAGCCCTTTACCAAACCAATACTTATTATGAAAAACACAATACATATCAACTTCGCTATTTTTTTAATAATTGCAAATATTATCTACAGCAGCGCCAGTGCATCAACAGATATCTCTACTGTTGCATCTCCATTATTTGAAGGAACTGAAGGTTGTTTTTTACTTTACGATGCATCCACAAACGCTGAAATTGCTCAATTCAATAAAGCAAAGTGTGCAACGCAAATGGCACCAGATTCAACTTTCAAGATCGCATTATCACTTATGGCATTTGATGCGGAAATAATAGATCAGAAAACCATATTCAAATGGGATAAAACCCCCAAAGGAATGGAGATCTGGAACAGCAATCATACACCAAAGACGTGGATGCAATTTTCTGTTGTTTGGGTTTCGCAAGAAATAACCCAAAAAATTGGATTAAATAAAATCAAGAATTATCTCAAAGATTTTGATTATGGAAATCAAGACTTCTCTGGAGATAAAGAAAGAAACAACGGATTAACAGAAGCATGGCTCGAAAGTAGCTTAAAAATTTCACCAGAAGAACAAATTCAATTCCTGCGTAAAATTATTAATCACAATCTCCCAGTTAAAAACTCAGCCATAGAAAACACCATAGAGAACATGTATCTACAAGATCTGGATAATAGTACAAAACTGTATGGGAAAACTGGTGCAGGATTCACAGCAAATAGAACCTTACAAAACGGATGGTTTGAAGGGTTTATTATAAGCAAATCAGGACATAAATATGTTTTTGTGTCCGCACTTACAGGAAACTTGGGGTCGAATTTAACATCAAGCATAAAAGCCAAGAAAAATGCGATCACCATTCTAAACACACTAAATTTATAAAAAATCTAATGGCAAAATCGCCCAACCCTTCAATCAAGTCGGGACGGCCAAAAGCAAGCTTTTGGCTCCCCTCGCTGGCGCTCGGCGCCCCTTAT
>NZ_JAPCIV010000123.1:0-1037 GCF_027707585.1 Aeromonas sp. QDB39
TGGATCATGCCGCCCCGTTCCCCGGTAATGGACATGGGCTTATGCAACTGGAGCGAAATTAGGATCAGCTATTTAGTAGAGCATAGAAGAATTTACGTTTCCAAGAATTTGCACTTTCAAATGACTCACGGAGCTTTCCAATTTCTTCTGTTTGTTTTGAAACTGTTTGACTAAGGGAATCAACCGCATTGTTAATACTAATCTCTTTAGCAAAAAGCTGTTTTAATTGCTCAGGGCCTAAAGCACGGTCTGACTCGCCGAGTCTTGTAAAATAGCCCTCGCTTGAGCCTACGGGGGAAACTGCTTTTTCGACGTGGATGACACCTATCTTTTTATTATTAAGTTCAATAATTTCGCTTGAGGTCTTTGCAAGCCCAGTCACACGCTGAACCGCTTGTTGATAAGTGTTCTCGAACCTCTCAGGATCTATGCCTACGACTATATTAGGCTCTCTAATGCCAATTAATATTGTACCACCGTCAGTGTTTGAAAATGCTGAAATTATCCTTGCTAGCATTTGAGGCGCGGTAATTCGCTCTTTGAATTCGACTGTTTGACTTTCACCATTTTTTATTAAATCTTCAATTATCAACTAAGCTTCCTCAAGTAACTAACACATGCTGTGACGTATTTCATTGTCCTAGCATATAAATCTTTTAGGTTTTTGACATAAATAAAATGTCGATTACCGCTCCATATTTATCATCAATACTTCGTATATATTCTTCTCCGCCATGTGGTTCTGGTGGATAAATACCAGTTTGTTCCTGCCAACGAGAAATAAGAGCAGAGAATATTTCATTTACTTTATGCGCTTGACGTAATAAATTAACTGTAAACTGTTTTGCAACACATCTACCTCTTTCTGTATTTAAATCCCACTCTGGTATTTGATCATTGTTGTGTATGAAGTCATTTCTATTTTTGAGGTAGTCCGAAAGCAGATTTTCAAGAGGCAGAGCTAGGGAAGGTGCGAATAAGCGGGGAAATTCTTCTCGGCTGACTCAGTCATTTCATTTCTTCATGTTTGAGCCGAT
>NZ_JAPCIV010000124.1:0-1005 GCF_027707585.1 Aeromonas sp. QDB39
AAAAAAGGCTTCGTTTGTGATCTGATTTTATCGCCAAACAAAATCAACACGCGCGAAGCCTATGACTATTATCAACGCTAATTACTATCTGGAGCAACTCTTGGCTCCCGCCGCACTCGAGCGCATTGCTCGGCTCTGCAAGTTTTGTCTGCGTCAGCGTGCCATTACCCCAGCCATGCTCGTACCTGCACTGCTGCGGGCCATGGGAGGCGACCAGGTCAATGACATTGCCGGTTTACACCGCCATTTCAATGCCTTGCAACTGGTAAACACCCATCAGGTTTCTTACAAACCGTTTCACAATCAGCTGCGCAAAGAGAGCTTTGCCCTGTTTATGAAAGCCCTGGTCGAGCGGGCCATCGCCTTGCGTATCGACCATCAACTCAAAGCAGCCTCCCTCGGCGCGTTCAAGCAGGTGTTACTGCACGATGGCACCTCCTTTGCGGTGCATCGGCGCCTTGCTGCTGATTTTCCCGGCCGGTTCAAGACCATCAGTCCGGCAGCTATCGAGTGCCATATGACCATGTCACTGTCGGAGCAGAGCCCGTTGTGCATGAGTGTGTCTGCCGATACCGCAGGGGAACGGCAATTTCTGCCTGAAGCCCACACGCTGACCAACTGCCTGCTGCTGGCTGACGCAGGTTACATTGACAGGGCTTGGTTTGAGCAGGTGAACGACGCTGGCGGATTTTATCTGGTGCGCGGCACGAAAAGCCTGAACCCCAAGATAATCCAAGCCTGGCGCGGTGATGGACGGGAAGTACCCAAGCTGGCGGGACTATCTCTGAGAGAGGCCGGACGGCGACGCTGTCGGGCCGAGGTACTGGATATGGTGGTGAAGTCCGGCCAGGTCGAGTACCGGTTGATCCGGCGCTGGTTTGCTGAGGAAAAGCGGTTCTGTCTGTGGATGACGAACCTACCGCGAGCAGCATGGTCAGCAGAGCAGGTGATGAGCCTGTATCGCTGCCGTTGGCAGGTGGAGTTGTTATTTAAAGAGTGGAAATC
>NZ_JAPCIV010000125.1:0-1001 GCF_027707585.1 Aeromonas sp. QDB39
CCAGATAATCCGATGAGATGCCGGTTTGCCTCACTCTCATGCAAAGGTAAGATCAACCATTTAATCCGCTTACCCTTTTTTAAATCCCAGCTAGAATAGGCTGTATAGGCAGACAGTTGCAAGACAAGGAGCGTTTTATGTCTAACAGTCCATTTTTAAATTCTATACGCACGGATATGCGACAAAAAGGTTATGCGCTGAAAACTGAAAAAACTTACCTGCACTGGATTAAGCGTTTTATTCTGTTTCACAAAAAACGTCATCCTCAGACCATGGGCAGTGAAGAGGTCAGGCTGTTTTTATCCAGCTTAGCAAACAGCAGACATGTAGCCATAAACACGCAGAAAATCGCTTTAAATGCCCTAGCTTTTTTGTACAACAGGTTTTTACAACAGCCGTTGGGCGATATTGATTATATCCCTGCAAGCAAGCCTAGACGGCTACCCTCTGTTATCTCTGCAAATGAAGTGCAACGCATTTTGCAGGTTATGGATACTCGCAACCAAGTTATTTTTACGCTGCTGTATGGTGCAGGTTTGCGCATTAATGAATGCTTGCGTTTGCGGGTTAAAGATTTTGATTTTGATAATGGCTGCATCACTGTGCATGACGGTAAGGGTGGGAAAAGCAGAAACAGCCTACTGCCCACGCGCCTAATCCCAGCAATAAAATAACTCATTGAGCAAGCGCGGCTTATTCAGCAAGACGACAACTTACAAGGCGTAGGGCCATCGCTGCCTTTTGCTTTAGATCACAAATACCCTTCTGCTTATCGACAAGCGGCGTGGATGTTTGTCTTTCCCTCCAGCACGCTCTGCAACCACCCGTATAACGGCAAATTATGCCGCCATCATCTGCATGACTCCGTTGCGCGAAAGGCATTGAAGGCAGCCGTACAAAAAGCAGGCATCGTTAGCAAGCGTGTGGTAATCCCCCCATTTTTAGGGGCATTCAAAAGTAGAGGTCATGCGGCCTGTGCCAGACGCTGTTTCGGCGTGTAG
>NZ_JAPCIV010000126.1:0-993 GCF_027707585.1 Aeromonas sp. QDB39
CAAGTCTGCTTTTATTATTTTTAAGCGTGCATAATAAGCCCTACACAAATTGGGAGTTAGACATCATGAGCAACGCAGTGCCCGCCGAGATTTCGGTACAGCTATCACAGGCACTCAACGTCATCGAGCATCATCTGGGATCGACGTTGCTGGCCGTGCATTTGTACGGCTCTGCACTCGACGGTGGCCTGAAGCCATGCAGTGATATTGATTTGCTGGTTACTGTGACTGCACAGCTCGATGAGACTGTGCGGCAGGCTCTGTTCGTAGATTTCCTGGAAGTTTCCGCTTCTCCCGGCCAAAGTGAAGCTCTCCGTGCCTTGGAAGTTACCATCGTCGTGTACGGCGATGTTGTTCCTTGGCGTTATCCAGCCAGACGGGAACTGCAATTCGGGGAGTGGCAGCGCAAGGACATTCTTGCGGGCATCTTCGAGCCCGCGACAACCGATGTTGATCTGGCTATTCTGCTAACTAAAGCAAGGCAACACAGCCTTGCCTTGGCAGGTTCGGCCGCGGAAGATTTCTTCAACCCAGTCCCGGAAAGCGATCTATTCAAAGCACTGGCCGACACCTTGAAACTATGGAACTCACAACCGGATTGGGCAGGCGACGAGCGGAATGTAGTGCTTACCTTGTCTCGCATTTGGTACAGCGCAGCAACCGGCAAGATCGCGCCGAAGGATGTAGCTGCCAACTGGGTAATGGAACGCCTGCCCGTCCAACATCAGCCCGTGCTGCTTGAAGCCCAGCAGGCTTACCTTGGACAAGGGATGGATTGCTTGGCCTCACGCGCTGATCAGTTGACTGCGTTCATTTACTTTGTGAAGCACGAAGCCGCCAGTCTGCTCGGCTCCACGCCAATGATGTCTAAAACAAAGTTAGGCATCACAAAGTACAGCATCGTGACCAACAGCACCGATTCCGTCACACTGCGCCTCATGACTGAGCATGACCTTGCGATGCTCTATGAGTGGCTAAATCGATCTCATATCG
>NZ_JAPCIV010000127.1:0-978 GCF_027707585.1 Aeromonas sp. QDB39
CACCGCGCATAATATACAGGGTTTATGTTTCTTGCGGCCCGTCTGCTAACTTGCGCCAGCAGCAGGCGGCCCCGTAGGGGGCATTGAATATAAACCGCATTATGCGAGGTGAGGGAAGGACACTTTCCAGACCCCCAGAAATCAAAAACCCCGCTATCCATGCGGGGCCTTGCAGGCAAACAACCGACCACGTCAGTCTCTACCTTTCTCCTTCAGGTACTGTCTGTAATCGTCCTCGGTAATACATTCCAGACCCTTCAGGATTAGTAGCTTCAGGATCTCGGTGTCCTTCAAGCTTGTTCGTGTCGCTATCACCGCTTTCACGGTTTCGGACTCAACCCTCCTCCAGGTGCTGTCGTCGATGTGCTTTGACGGCATGGTTTTACTCCTTGTGAACTATCTCTCCAATTCTAACAAAATTGATTCGCAGAATTGAGATTTCTTGACATCTAAGAAATCAGAAGCCAAGATTTGCCCAATATCTGATTTCTTAGAAAGTTAGTTTTGGGTTTCGGAGGCAATCATGGATGCTTTGCACGGGTTCGCAAACAGCGTTTTGGGTAGAGGGGAGGGCGATTCGATGGCCTGCCATCAGGTGCCCGTATACCACGTTTGCCAGCTCTGCGGCGGTGAAGGGTGCGCCGCCTGTTCCGACCTGATGATTCTGGATGGCGACATCCAGCTCGACCCAGAATGGGACGAAGAAATCCACGAGCCCAAAGAAACCATCCAGCAGCGTGTGGCCCGGTACAACTCCGGTCGTAACCGGCTGCTCGCCATCAAGATGCTGCGTGACTGCCTGCTCAATCCCGACCTCTACTGCCCGCGCTGCTTCCAGACCAAGGCCAGCTATCAGGTCACCTGCACCCGCGCCAGTTGCGAGGCCGCCCAATGAGTCGCCAAGCCTTCATCCAATTCTGCTGGCTGAGCCTGCTGTGTGGCGTGTTCGCTGCCTCCTACTACGCATCCTTGGTGACC
>NZ_JAPCIV010000128.1:0-957 GCF_027707585.1 Aeromonas sp. QDB39
GGCTCTGTTGCAAAGATTGGCGGCAGTCAGAGGTAGGCTGTCGCTCTGCGCCGATCAGGCGGCTGCTGCGAAATGGTGGTTGAGCATGCCCATGGCCTCCGTCAGCGCCGAGGGCCCAATGCCAAAAGCTCTCTCCACAAGGCGCACCTCGCCCCTGATGCCGGGCTGCAGGCACCAGGGGCGAGCCTGTCCTTTGCGCAGGGCTCGCATGACTTCGAATCCCTTGATCGTGGCATAGGCCGTGGGGATCGATTTGAAACCGCGCACCGGCTTGATCAGTATCTTGAGCTTTCCGTGATCGGCCTCGATCACGTTATTGAGATACTTCACCTGCCGGTGGGCCGTCTCCCGGTCCAGCTTTCCTTCGCGCTTCAATTCGGTGATCGCTGCACCATAGCTCGGCGCTTTGTCGGTATTGAGCGTGGCAGGCTTTTCCCAGTGCTTCAGGCCTCGCAGGGCCTTGCCCAGGAACCGCTTCGCTGCCTTGGCGCTGCGGGTCGGCGACAGGTAGAAATCGATCGTGTCGCCCCGCTTGTCGACTGCCCGGTACAGGTAGGTCCACTTGCCCCGCACCTTGACGTAGGTTTCATCCAGGCGCCAGCTCGGATCAAAGCCACGCCGCCAGAACCAGCGCAGCCGCTTCTCCATCTCCGGGGCGTAGCACTGGACCCAGCGATAGATCGTCGTATGGTCGACCGAAATGCCGCGTTCCGCCAGCATTTCCTCAAGGTCGCGATAGCTGATCGGATAGCGACAATACCAGCGCACCGCCCACAGGATCACATCACCCTGGAAATGGCGCCACTTGAAATCCGTCATCGTTCCGTCCGTCCAATCTCCGCCAAGCATGCTCAAGCTTCACGATTTTTGCAACAGAGCCCACACGAGTATTGAGCATAGTCGAGATTGGTGCAGATCACTTCTGATATTGAACTGTCAGGAGCTGGCTGCACAACA
>NZ_JAPCIV010000129.1:0-904 GCF_027707585.1 Aeromonas sp. QDB39
TGGACAGGAATAGTTATAAATGGTGATCGGGTGATCTGATAGTACGAATTTAATATCTGAATTTTCAGCTGACACCAACTCTCGCACACCTTCTGCCCACAACGTACAGTGTATAGAACGTAATAACTGCATTTCAGTCATTAACTGTTGTTGGTTAAGTTCATGGTATTTACTTCTAATCCAGTCCAAACCTTTTGGTGTTCGAAGCTTCTGTGCATCTAAGTAAATAAAGAAATCGTTAAAATTATTGTGCCACTGGGCCTGATCGTCGGTTAGAAATGCACGAATAGCTTTGGAGCCATTATGATCTATTGGGCCAAATAACTTCCGTTCTATATCATCGCTTACATCTTCACCGAAGAGAGTTGAGTAGAGATGTTCCCCATAGAACTGTTGAGCCGGAGTATGCCATTTTTTAAATGTTTTCACCTTCACCTCACCATTAGGTAAGGGGAACTCCCGACGAGTTAAGTAGCAGAGCTGGTCATCACGATCGCTCATGAAACCTTTCTGATGCCATTGTGGGATGTAATGGTTGTTTTTAGTTATCATCCGATCAACCTCAAAATCAATTATTTTATTGCTGTGATCATGCCGCGTTTTAATATAATCAGTTCCTCTTTCAACTCTGCATTTTCGTACTCCAGAGCACTGATTTGAGCTAGCGCTTTGACGAGCTTATCATTTAATTGATGCTGAGCAGCAGCAAACAATGCTAGCTTGTTTTTTTCAGCCTCGTACTTCTCCTTGTAGTTCGTTTTAATTCGCTTTTGCTCGTTGAGCTTGGCTCGCACGGCTTGAATCTCTGGCACTACCTGGTTGCCTCTATCTGTAGAGATTTTTGCTTTGGCGGCTTTTACTTTGGCAACAAACTCAGGGTAGTAATAGCCGCTACCATTGCCTA
>NZ_JAPCIV010000130.1:0-865 GCF_027707585.1 Aeromonas sp. QDB39
TCAAACATTGATGTCATTGGCAATGCATTAACACTAATAGTTCGAATGTCCAATATGCCACTATATAAACCTCTAAATTTTCCATCAGGCTTTGGAAATAGTGAGTAAATATCTGTATCGCGAGGCCACAAAATAGAGTAATACTCGTAAATAGTTTTAATCTGATTATCTGAAAGCTCTTTTCTTACATCTAACCATGTTTTGCCGCTATCTAGTCCGAGAACATCACGGATGCAGTTACAAAACATCAAATTTCGCTCTCGGATGCTGACAGCACTCCATGTTGTGCGCAATTCAAGAGGGGTTTCTCGACAGCAATTTTTATATTTTTTACCACTTCCACAACCGCAAAAATCATTACGGCCTAAGAGAGACTCATCAAGATCTTTTTTTAGGTATTTGTTTTCTGGTGTTGTTCTACCGAATTCATCCTGATAGTGAACTGTTCCATCTTCAAATTGAGCATACATTTCTCCACCAAAAATCACACCTTCTTTCGGTGGTAACAAGACGTGCCTTAAATCAGCCCAGTCACAAGCAACGCTGTGCTCGGGGTATAGCCATTCCTCTTTACCTGCGGCAACTGACACTTGTGCTCTACTTTTAATGATGTAGTTAATTTTTGTGACTTCATCAGCAGTTAGCTTTCGTGTATTAATAAATTCAATCGTGTTGACCATGCTATGACGCATTCGGCCTGGGTTAGTACGTTGTTCAAGTGGGTTTACGTTTTCAGGATCCCGAGCATATTCAAGATTTGTTAGAATCAGGCAACGATTTTTATCTAGTGGAAATATCGTTTGAGACCCTTTTAGTGCAATGTCAGGGTCATTCGGATAATCACATAACTCCGAGTCGGGTGGAC
>NZ_JAPCIV010000131.1:0-836 GCF_027707585.1 Aeromonas sp. QDB39
TGCGATTAAATCAGATCACAAACGAAGCCTTTTTTCTATCTATTTCAATTGGTTGTAGCTAAAGATCCTGTACATGACAGGTCACTGCAGCGGCCAAACTGTTGCCACATCTCAGTTCAGGAGGAAACGCAATGACTCAGGAAAGGATCCAGACCCGCTACCCACTCGGCGGCCCCTTCGCCACCCAGGCTGAGCTGGAGCAGGCCATCACCCAGGCCATAACGACCCACAGACAAGATTTCTTCCCTCTGCTGGAACGGCTGGTGGACGTGGGGGACACCCGGGTCAACCTCAGTCAGGAGAACCCGCTGCGGGTGCTCAGCATCGAACTCGCTGACGGCCGTGAAGGAGTGGCCCATATCAACTACGAGTCCAACTTCGCCGAGAGCTGCCTGATTATCAACGAATACGACCAGCACCAGACCAGCCTGGCCTTTCGCCTCGACGGGGATGCACTTATCTTCGACGTCGAACTGCCGATCGCGTGGAATTTCAATAACTGAAGATTCAGCGGTGTAATGCCGCCTGGTTGCTACACCCGGTCAGCCAGCTCCCCTCACCCTAACCCTCTCCCAAAGGGAGAGGGGATCAGCCCGTGCCAACCTCCAGCCGTGGTAGTCACTCCATACTCTGCTGTTATTTCAGGCGCCTGTAATCTTCCCCATATGGCTGTCATCTGAATAGCAATATCCAGCATATAGCCACCATAACCCTCACTCATGTACAGGATCTTTAGCGGCAACCAATTGAAATAGATATAAAAAAGGCTTCGTTTGTGATCTGATTTTATCGCCAAACAAAATCAACACGCGCGAAGCCTATGACTATTATCAACG
>NZ_JAPCIV010000132.1:0-816 GCF_027707585.1 Aeromonas sp. QDB39
GGATCAGCGACAGGTCGGAGTCGTTGAAGGTGTAGTAGCGGATCAGGTCATCCTGGCTTTCCGGCAGCGCAAGCAGGGTGTCCCGCTCCGTGGCCGAGAGGATCAAGCGACGCGGCATGTGTCAGTCGTCCGTGCGGAGGTACTGGTAGAGGGTTTCCCGGCTGATGTTGAACTCGCGGGCAAGCTGCGCCTTGGGCTCGCCGGCCGTCGCTCGCTGCCGCAGGGTAGCAGCCTGCTCATCGGACAGGGCTTTCTTGCGGCCCCGGTACGCGCCACGCTGCTTGGCCAAGGCGATGCCCTCACGCTGCCGCTCGCGGATCAGGGCGCGCTCGAACTCAGCGAAGGCCCCCATCACCGACAGCATCAGGTTGGCCATCGGCGAGTCCTCGCCAGTGAACACCAGGCCCTCCTTCAGGAACTCGATGCGCACGCCGCGCTGAGTCAGCTTCTGTACCAAGCGACGCAGGTCATCGAGGTTGCGGGCCAGCCGATCCATGCTGTGCACCACCACTGTATCGCCTTCGCGGACGAAGCTCAGCAGCGCTTCGAGCTGGGGGCGCTGGGTGTCCTTGCCCGATGCCTTGTCGGTGAACACCTTGCTCACCTGGGTTTGTTCCAGCTGGCGTTCCGGGTTCTGGTCAAAGCTGCTGACCCGGACGTAGCCGATGCGGTGCCCCTGCACGATGTCTCCTTGGTTGAAGGCGGCTTAAGTGCACTTTCTGTTCCGTTGTGCCTCAAAGCCCATTTCTGTCAGGCTGAAATCTATAACCTTCGCGGGCATGTGTCAAAAAATGGGAAAGCAGACTCTATTCTGAC
>NZ_JAPCIV010000133.1:0-811 GCF_027707585.1 Aeromonas sp. QDB39
GGGGCTGGGGAAGTTGTGGCCTAATGGCTTATTTGGGCAACAACGCCTCAGGCGGTATCGATTTGGGAAACAACGCCCATTTGAACGGGTTGTGTCTACATGGGCTAAAATATCCTGCCTAAATAGAGCCTCTAACTCTTCATATAAAGCATGGCAACTATTGTCACCATCCATTAAATTAAACTCATACCTATCTCCAGGATAAGCAAAAACATCCCCTTTACCGTCCTTTATGATAGTGCTTTTCCAGAGTTGCCCCATCGTCTCTCTTATGTCAAGTTTATGCTCCCAGCCTCGACCTAAAAACAAAAAAACATGCATGTAGTATCCTCTGATAGAGCAATAGTCCAACTTCCAAATATATCCATCTACATGCCTAAACAATCGATTTCTCGAGCAGTTTATGAAAAGCTTGCGCCGTCCTTCTACTAACTCTTCTAGCTTATCTTTGAAGCCTTCGGTTTGGGAAGCAATTTTCAATGGTTCCTTATCCAAGCCTTTTGTTTCAGGCTGTGTAGCTACATTGCTTGACTCAATATGGATGTCATCATCTTTAGCATACATATTCTCTATTTTTTGTTTGAAACCCAAGCTAAACCTGACCACATAACGAGCTTTCCCTTCCTCTTTTTCTTTTACGTAGCCAAATATAGATTTAATATTTTGCTCAACATTAAACACTCTCACCCTTACACTTTCTTTATAGCTGTTCGAGTCAAAGACAACGTTAAGAACTGTCTCTTGATCAGATCTTGATCCCCTGCGCCATCAGATCCTTGGCGGCAAGAAAACCCTCCATTTTACTTTGCAG
>NZ_JAPCIV010000134.1:0-799 GCF_027707585.1 Aeromonas sp. QDB39
TATTGAACTGTCAGGAGCTGGCTGCACAACAGCCATTACGCCCAATCAACTGGTGCAGTCGTCTTCTGAAAATGACATTTGGTATCTCTCATAAACGGATGTTTTTGAGAGAACTATCTTCGGCCTTCACACGCACGAAAGGCGGCGAAGCTCCGCCGTTAATCCGTCCGCCGGAGATCTCGCCCAGGCAGGCTGAAGGCCGAGCAAGCCTGACAGGCCCGAAAAGCCCGGCACGGGCGTCGGCGGCGATGACGGCGGCGGCATTATCCAGGGTTGATGATGGAAGTGGAGGATATCGACAACCTCTCGCGCAACCAAGACATCGCGGTCGGACTGCAAGTGATCTTGAAGCCACGGGCCCGTCCCACCCCGACATGGACCTCGATGCCCGAACGGACGTTAGATTTCGAGTTCTAGGCGTTCTGCGATGAAGGTTGGATCCCAGCCGGGATTGAAAGTGTCGACGTGGGTGAATCCGAGCCGCTCGTATAGGCCACGCAGGTTCGGGTGGCAGTCGAGCCGCAGCTTGGCGCACCCCTGCGTTCGCGCGGCATGGCGGCAAGCCTCGATCAGCGCGGAGCTGACACCCCGGCCCGCATGTGTCCGTCGCACCGCGAGCTTGTGCAGATATGCGGCCTCCCCCTTGAGGGCGTCGGGCCAGAACTCGGGATCCTCGGCCGACAAGGTGCAACAGCCGACGATGCCGTCGCTGCAACTCGCGACTAGGAGCTCGGATCTCAGGACGAAGGTCTCCGCGAATGTCCGGTCGATCCGCGCGACGTCCCAGGCGGGCGTTCCC
>NZ_JAPCIV010000135.1:0-769 GCF_027707585.1 Aeromonas sp. QDB39
ATCAAGCGACGAGCATGTCCTTTATCACGGGTGGCATGGATGATTTTGTGAATGCGGCGCCGTTGTGGTCGTGGCAGGGGTGGTAGGATAGGTATCAACTCAGCCCTTTGGGTGTGGCTTGTTTTGTTTGGCGACTAATGAGATCGCACAAACTGGACTGAGTTCCCTTCCTCCAGTGATCTACTATTCGGAACAGCTATTTAGCGCACATTTAGCAGATTCATCCACATTCGCCAATTAATTGGATGCAATGGTGCAATGAACTACATATATATAAGTATTGCATGTGATATATTGCACCCCCTTAACAATCCCCCGGCTCGATGAGGATAAACCTACTCTTATCCTCATCGGTTGACATCTCGAAAATAAGTAGGTATGAAAGCATCAAGTATTAATTTTAAAAAAATCTAACCCCCCCGTTTGTTTTCAAATAAAAAAGGAATTTTTTCATGAAAACAAAAAAACGGTTTTATTATTTTACTGGCTGGGATTGAACTTCACGCTGCCTCTTTTTCAGTGCACTCTCCTCCTTATCGCCATTTGTAAAAATGCGTCTCATCGGAAGCCGTCTTTACTTTCATAAATTCCACATAGAACTGCGTTCTATGTGAATATATGATCCAGAGTTTAGCAATGCAGGCCGGTCAATAAGAACTCATCTCAGTGTATTAACGGTCAACTCTGAGTTCGTTAGGGAAGGTGCGAACAAGTCCCTGATATGAGATCATGTTTGTCATCTGGAGCCATGGAACAGGGTTCATCATGA
>NZ_JAPCIV010000136.1:0-763 GCF_027707585.1 Aeromonas sp. QDB39
GCGATTAAATCAGATCACAAACGAAGCCTTTTTTCTATCTATTTCAATTGGTTGTAGCTAAAGATCCTGTACATGAGATAGAGTTATAGCACTGGTTCATTTCTATGATGAACTTTATGGTCGCGATGAAGCAATAAACGTCCTTAATAATCTATCCCCACAGGGAATCCAGATAATTCAGCGTTCTTTGCATGATGATATCATTATGTCAATTGAGCGCCTCTTTGATGGTAATGGGTATGAGCAGGGTGGCGCCAAGTTTGAATACTTAAGCTTATATAATATAGTTAATTCTTATCAGAGGTTTTGGGATGAGGATACTAATCAACAAAGAGAGAAAATAGGTTCAATAAAAAATTCAATGAACATAAAGAATTACAGGAATCTTGTTTTAGCTCATGCAGATAAATCTGTTTATGTAGGAAGTGATCAACATCCTAAGCATAGGATGAGCACTGCACTTCTAATTGAATTACTTAGAGAGACAAGACAGTTAACATTTGATATGAGATATAGATTGATGCTGGAGATGGGAGAGAATACACTGCCAGTTTCAGATGGAAATGTAAACAGAAGTGGTTACGGCACTAATATGATTAGAAACTTGAAAAGATTAATCGAAAAGAGTACGCAAAGATAAACCAGTTTATTGTCAGTATCACCCTGCATTATCGCTATGTAATACACATGTACAGAACCTTAAGCGGCAAGCGAATTAATAATACCGTCTAACGTGTTGTTTTGCTTGGATTTTCTCTGCCTA
>NZ_JAPCIV010000137.1:0-756 GCF_027707585.1 Aeromonas sp. QDB39
ATCTGACCAGACAAGGAGCCATATCATGGCCAAAACTATCCTGCTCGCCCGAGCGTACCGCTGGTTTGTCGGTTCGTTCGGCAACCTCTCTATCTCCCCTACCCTGGTGGCCAAGCTGGCGGCAGTGCCGTCCGGCGACGTCATCGCCTTTGGTGACAAGGTGGAGCCCAACCTGAAAGTGGTAGGCGCCACCCTCATCAGCGGCGCGCTGGGTGCCAGTACCACGCTGACCGTCACCGTCGGTTCGACCGTCATCATCAACGCCGAAGGCACGGCGACGGCGGTATCCAAGTATTTCCCGGTGGACGATCTGAAGACACTGCCAGACCAGGAGATCACCCTCACCGTCGGCGGCGGCGCAGCAACTGGCACGGTCAAGCTCAAGCTGCACTATGAGGTGATCGGCAACCTGTAAGGCTGCCCGTCACGCCATGCCCGGCCCAGTGCCGGGCTTTTTCATTTCTGGATTGGAGATATTGCCGTGAGCGACAAAATTGCCGTGGTTTATATCGGCGACAAGCCGAGCAAGAAAGACACTGTGACCGGATCCCGCCTGGTGTTCCCGCGCCACACGCCCGTTGATGTGGAGAGCCACATCGCCATGCAGTTGCTGGAGTTCCCCACCGTCTGGATCCGTCAAGAGGCGCTGGCTGGCGCGCTGGAGCGACAGGAGACCATCGCAAGAATGGAAGCGGAAGAGCAGAAGCGCCTTGCTGCAGAAGCTGCCCGCCTGGCCGAAGAGCAGAGCATGGTGGT
>NZ_JAPCIV010000138.1:0-726 GCF_027707585.1 Aeromonas sp. QDB39
ATAAGGGGCGCCGAGCGCCAGCGAGGGGAGCCAAAAGCTTGCTTTTGGCCGTCCCGACTTGATTGAAGGGTTGGGCGTTTTTTTGCCTCGCCTTCGAGTTGCTCTTGTTGTACAATTTTCTGTACATGTACGGAGGATGTTATGGACGCTATCACTTACACACACGCCCGCGCCAACCTGGCTGGAACCATGGATCGTGTTTGCAACGATCATGAGCCGGTGATCATCACACGTAACGGCGACCAATCGGTTGTGATTCTCTCGCTGGAAGATTTCCAGGCGCTGGAAGAAACTGCGTATCTGCTGCGCAGCCCCGCCAACGCCAAGCGGCTTTTCAAGTCGATCGAGCAACTTGAAGCGGGCCGAGGACAGGCGCGGGAGTTGGCCGAATGAGATTAATTTTTTCCGATGATGCATGGGAAGATTATCTGTTCTGGCAAAAACAAGACCGCCGCATGGTTGATCGAATTAACAAGCTAATTAAAGAAACCACCCGAGAGCCTTTCTCTGGAGTGGGCAAGCCAGAGCCATTAAAACATGCTTTGGCCGGTTATTGGTCTCGTCGAATTACGGATGAGCACCGAATGGTTTACAAAGTGGCGGATGATGCCCTTTGGATCGTTCAACTCAAGTACCACTACTGAAAAGACGCCCAACGTTTGACATGAGGGGCGGCCAAGGGCGCCAGCCCTTGGACGTCCCCCTCGATGGAAGGGTTAGGCATCA
>NZ_JAPCIV010000139.1:0-717 GCF_027707585.1 Aeromonas sp. QDB39
AAATTCGTTAAATAACAAACTGTTATTGGCGGATGCCGGTTACATCAGCCGCGAGTACTTTGCTGATGTGACCAAAGCCAAAGGAAGCTATCTGGTCAGAGGGAGTCAAAATCTCAATCCCAAAGTACAGGCAGCTTACCGACAGGACGGCAGGGAAATGCCCAAGTTACTCGGAAAAAAGCTCAAGGATATCGATCGGAGAAGCTGCAGAGCCGAGGTTCTGGATCTGGATGTGAGTTCGGGAAAGTATAAATATCGACTCATAAGACGTTGGTTTGCAGAGGAAAAACGGTTCTGTATATGGATGACCAATCTTCCGCGTGAGCGATGGCCAGCCGAGAAGGTGATGGCATTGTATCGTTGCCGTTGGCAGATCGAACTGTTGTTCAAAGAGCTGAAATCACATAACCGGTTGAAGGCGTTCGCGACACGACAAAAAGCGATAGCGGAAGGCTTGATCTGGGCTAGTTTGCTGGCCTTGCTGGTCAAACGTCGGCTGGCGCTGACGCTGATTGGCAGCGCGGAGTTATCGATGCTGAAGATTGCCAAAAACAGCGCGCTTTGGTTAATGCCGATATTGGCGAGCATCATCCATGGTGCGTGGCAGGAAATAACAGAGAAGTTGGAGTGGGCAATGGTGTATTTATCCAAAAACGGCAAAAAGAGTAGGCAGAGAAAATCCAAGCAAAACAACACGTTAGACGGTATTATTAATTC
>NZ_JAPCIV010000140.1:0-608 GCF_027707585.1 Aeromonas sp. QDB39
GTGATACTCATCGATATCGGCGACTGGTCCAGCAAGGACATGGTCATATGACACTCTACCGCAGCGGGGCTGTGCTTATTGAATCGGCCCGGGAAATGTTCTGCCAATTGCGGATGTAACGCGAATGACGACCCGTCCTGCAGCAGTACCTGCTCAAAGCCTGCCAGTCCGTGGGCGTCCGGTAGACACTCCTTGAGGCGTAAGGCGATGGCTCGTTCAACCAGTGCGCGCATGAACAAGGGAAAACCCTGCTTGCGTAACTGGTTGTGAAAGGGTTTATACGCTATTTGGTCAGTATCATGGAGCTGCAACGCATTGAAATGGCGATGCAAACCAGCAATACCATCCACCTTGTCGCAACCAAGCCCTGAGAGCAGAGCCGGGAGTAGTCTCGCAGGCTGGATATCCCGGAGTCGCTGACAAAAACCGGTAAATTTACCGATCCGGTTGAGTTCAGAAGAGCTAAGAAGTTGCTTGAGGTACTGGGTTGCATTGATAATAGTCATGGCTTCGGGCGTGTCGGTTTTTTTTTGCGATTAAATCAGATCACAAACGAAGCCTTTTTTCTATCTATTTCAATTGGTTGTAGCTAAAGATCCTGTACATGA
>NZ_JAPCIV010000141.1:0-608 GCF_027707585.1 Aeromonas sp. QDB39
CGCCCAACGTTTGACATGAGGGGCGGCCAAGGGCGCCAGCCCTTGGACGTCCCCCTCGATGGAAGGGTTAGGCATCACTGCGTGTTCGCTCGAATGCCTGGCGTGTTTGAACCATGTACACGGCTGGACCATCTGGGGTGGTTACGGTACCTTGCCTCTCAAACCCCGCTTTCTCGTAGCATCGGATCGCTCGCAAGTTGCTCGGCGACGGGTCCGTTTGGATCTTGGTGACCTCGGGATCATTGAACAGCAACTCAACCAGAGCTCGAACCAGCTTGGTTCCCAAGCCTTTGCCCAGTTGTGATGCATTCGCCAGTGACTGGTCTATTCCGCGTACTCCTGGATCGGTTTCTTCTTCCCACCATCCGTCCCCGCTTCCAAGAGCAACGTACGACTGGGCATACCCAATCGGCTCTCCATTCAGCATTGCAATGTATGGAGTGACGGACTCTTGCGCTAAAACGCTTGGCAAGTACTGTTCCTGTACGTCAGCAAGTGTCGGGCGTGCTTCTTCTCCGCCCCACCACTCGACGATATGAGATCGATTTAGCCACTCATAGAGCATCGCAAGGTCATGCTCAGTCATGAGGCGCAGTGTGACGGAATCG
>NZ_JAPCIV010000142.1:0-583 GCF_027707585.1 Aeromonas sp. QDB39
ACAGAGACAAATTCAATTTTAAAGGGCGCTTCCTTCTCATTCTTGATTCTGAGGTAGCCATCGTGCATCAACCACTTGTAGTAATTCACTACATGGTTCATGCGCACACTGGCAGTGCTTTTTGCCAGCTCTTCAAGTTTGACTTGTTTCAATAAATGAGAGCGAAACTGGTATGTAGGCTTTAAACGCTTTACTGGCGGGAAGTGATCCCAAGTCAAGCCGTTATCTTCAAGGAACTGATAGTAGGCGTAAAGAGCTTTGGCACAAGAAGAGAGGTCTTTGGCTTGATTAATGGCCTTTTGATAGAACAGGTAGCTGTTCGCTTCGTGATTAAAGGTGCCATCCTGGGTAAACAGGGTGGGCAAGGAGCCAATGTTGCCACTGATGGGATCGCAAGACAACGCGCCTTGGGCATCGGTTTTAAGCTTAGTTTTGGTGCATACGTCTGCTGAAGAAATGAGATAGGACATAAATCTACCTAGAAGATGCCACTGACCATACATACAGTATAGACAGTGGCAGGCCCTTTTCCAGATTTACTTATGTGTGTGGGTTGCTTTTCCTACACCGCTACCTAAGGGTA
>NZ_JAPCIV010000143.1:0-560 GCF_027707585.1 Aeromonas sp. QDB39
TTGGCCAGCGCCTGACCGCCAAGCAGCACGGCGCGGTCGATGGTGGTACCGGCAACCTTGTCCACTTCCGCACCGGTCGCGGAGTTGGCGGCGCACACCTTGACGGTACTACCCTGGTTGAAGCGGATCGGCATGCCCTTGTAGGGCTTGACCAGAATGCCGCGCCACATCGCACCTTCACCGCGGAAGATGGGGTGGTTCCAGCCCTTGCTGCGCTCAATTGCGGCCGCCAGCATCGCCTGCCAGTCCTTGCCGGAGGTGGAGGTGTAGAAGTCGTGCCACTGGCGCGGGGTGACGTAGAGCACGTAGAGCGGCTCGCCCCCGGACGGATCCGCAACCATGCGGATCGGCTGGATGGGGTTGGCCATCTCGGACAGGAACAGCGACATGTTGTCCACGCAGCCCAGGTTGAAGCGGTCAGCCGCGTCGATACCTTCGAAGCTGGTCGCATCACCACCAAAGAAGTGGCGCTCGTAGGTGGGCGCAGTCAGCGGGTTGATCATGATGTCGGAGAATTCCGGATCATCCGCCAGCGGCAGGATGATATCGGTCGCGTAGTA
>NZ_JAPCIV010000144.1:0-553 GCF_027707585.1 Aeromonas sp. QDB39
TGCGATTAAATCAGATCACAAACGAAGCCTTTTTTCTATCTATTTCAATTGGTTGTAGCTAAAGATCCTGTACATGAGGGTTGTCAGCAGCATGGAATAGCGATCCAGTAATGACGAGTAGCGGGTTCTGTTGTTGATAGATGTAAAAATACTGGGATTCACTAAAGTCTGTTCAGCATGTGGCCGATAGCCTTGATTAAATAAGGGTCTCTCCCTGGCCCGTCACAACAACAAGGATCCGTAGTCATGACACTTTCGTTGCGCGGCAAGCTGCTGGCCACCAGTCTGGGGGTGGTGCTGCTGATGGCCTCACTGCTCGGCATCGTTGCCTTTCACACCCTCAAATCCCGTACCATGAGCGCCATCCAGAGCGAGGCGGTCAACTATGGCCACGCCTACTCGGTCGCCATCGGCGACTGGATGGCGGATCGCAAGAACACGGTGCACGCGCTGGTGAACCTGATCGCCGACAACCCGCTAGATTGGCCCCTTGAAGATCCAGACACTTCGCCCCTCTTAACTTAAGAGGTAGTCTTGGAGCTATGTTCAGTAC
>NZ_JAPCIV010000145.1:0-549 GCF_027707585.1 Aeromonas sp. QDB39
AAGCCTTCATCCAATTCTGCTGGCTGAGCCTGCTGTGTGGCGTGTTCGCTGCCTCCTACTACGCATCCTTGGTGACCCAATGAACATCGCCCAGAACCAACAAGTCCCGCTGCCCGAGTGGTTCAACAAGGCCCAAGCCAAGCGGGCCGCCAAATGCGCCCCCCGCGAGATTCAGCCCAACTTTGCGCCCGTCACCAGCACCGCCTGGAACAGCATCGCTAACCTGCGCCGCTGTCAGCCGTTCTCGCCGGAGACTGTCGCCGACAAATTCGCCGCCCTGCCAATCGGCACGGCTTCATGCGCGATATTCAGGGAGAAAATCGCGCTCCGTCACCCTGCTCTGATTGGATGGTTCACCCATGTCTATCAATCGCGCAATGCGTTATTGGGCCTACAAGCTGCTAACGCGGCAATACGCACCATTGACCAGCGGCTGTCTATTTCTGGCGAGCTCGGCGTGCTCCGTTTTTCTGGGGATGACCAGTTTGTTGATACCTTTGCCCAGCGGTTCGCTGACCATACCGGCAAGCTGGTTTCTACTCGGGCTCA